>NZ_JBFBBQ010000006.1:0-213991 GCF_040682775.1 Amycolatopsis sp. NPDC051106
CTCCCGCGCCGGCTTGGACTCACGCTTGCGTGGACTCACAAGCTCCGATGTCATCACTCACCGTGCCCATCCCGCCGGACTTCAGCCCGGCGTGTCGGGCCGGAAACACCGATCTTGGAACAGTCCCGGGCGGGTCGTCGGCGACCCGGATTTTCCGGGGTCTGCGCACTTGGGACGGTCGGAGCTACCGAGACGGGGGCCGGACGCGGTGTGCCTATGGGGCGACGTTGCCGCCGTCGTCATCCGGGCGAGAGGTGGTGAGCTTGAATGCGTACGGCGAGGGTAAGTCGTCGCCAATCTGCCGCCGAAACTCATCGTCGACGGCGATCAGGAAGTCGACCTCGTCTTCGGCGCCGGGAAGCTCCTGACCAGGTGCTGCAGCGGTGTAGAACAACGTCGTCCAGCGCTGCTCGGCCACCGACCAGACGACCAGGTGCACAGGCGCGAACAGCATCCAAACCGCGTCAACGTCTTCAGGTAAGTCCGTGAGCGGCTCGAGGTGGTGGGCAATAACGACGTCGAGGAACTCGACGGACATGTAATCCAGCATGTGCGCGATGAGGAAGATGTTGCGCGCACGCTCCGGGGAAGACTTCCTGTGCAGCTGCTCGGCTGCCTTGTCGAGCATTCCGCGGCCAGCGTGCACGACGTCGTTCACCGACACGATCCGGGTCATTATCGTCGGTTCGCCCGGTTCCTCGCCGCGTGCCAGAGCACGCTCGATGGCGGCGTCGAACAGGCGAACCTGACCAGGCAACGACTTCACTTCGAAGTCGGCGAACCGTGCATCGCCGCGGCCGATCATCGCTGGCGCCCACTGCGGCGGCGTTTCGCTGAGATCGAACACCAGGTCCGTGCCGCCGTCGAGGTCGGTCGAGATCGGCGGCGAGCCGAGGAACGCAGTGGTCAGTACTACGGCCAGATGTTCCCCGGAACGCACCTTGAGCCGGGCTGCCCCTTCGACGTCGAGGGCGCCGACGACCTCGCCGACCGCCGCCCACACCGTCTGGTGTGCGATCGCGACAATGTGGCTACCAGCGGGGTTCTTGTCCGTCATCGCTGCAGCATGCCATCGCCGCCGATCAGAACAGCCGGCTCTCGACGTCCGGGTCGCCCACCGGCACCGGCGACGCGTCCATCAGCGGAGCCCTCACCGGCATAACGCTGCGCAGAGGAAGGCGCCGACGGGTGGCTCTCCAGCTGAACCCGGCCCTGCGGGCGGCCGCGGCGCGGGCCAGGACGCGGCCGATTCCGCGGCGGTGGTGCCGGGCTTCGACGTCCCGCAGACCGCGCCGAGCGGCCGGGCACAGCGACGGCTGGACCTGGCAGTAGATCGTGGTGCCCCACCGCAGCTGGATTAGCCCGGCGGGACGACGACCACCCACAGCTGACCAGGTCGGAGCGAGTGCCCGGCCGAGCAGCGGGCCGGCAGGAGCGGACCGGACGACAGCCGGGCCACAGCCACAGCGAGACGGCGAGGTAGCGTCCGGCCCGCACGGCTTCGGCCGATCGATGCGTCGCGTCGAACTCGGCCGGCAACAATTTTCGCCACGCCAACCGGGTTCTCGTCGTTCGCCAGTCGGCGAACGACCCGGAACGCACCGGCCGAAGACCTCGATCAGTCCCAGGGCGTCTCACAACCCAGCTGTGGTCCCCGACGTGACCAAGTGGCGCCGAGGATGAGACCTCGAACAGGCCACCTATCGGTCGGGTCTCGGTACAAGACCTCTGGCACACCTCATAGCGCCCGGCGCCGGACCGGTGCCAGCCCTCGGATACACCTATGCCCAGCATGCGCAGTACGGTCATGGCTCGAGGTGCTCGGCACGAACGACGGCTGGTCGCGCGGGGGCAGTCCGGGCGTTGGGCAGCGGCGTAACGGTGCCGTCGCGAGACTCACAGGCACGACGATCCGAGCCCGACTGGCTCGACTGGTCCAGCCACCGGAAGCTCCTGCCCGCGTTAGAGCCGCCGGGCTGCATCGACCGGTATAGCTGAATGCACCGGTCGTCTCTGTCGGTCCTTGTGCACGCGCGATTGGGGCCGTGGCCGAGGACTCGCTCGTTCCGAGCCCTCCGGTCGTCCCGAAGCCTGTCGGCCAACCGCGGCGCTCGCGTCGCAGGAGGGGGCCGTGGTCTTCGCCCGGGCCGATGGGCGAACGCCCGCATCGCCCGGGTCCTGAAAGGGTATGGATAGGGTTCGTCCATGGGATTCGACTGGGAAAGCATCCTCGGCACAAGGGAAGCCGGACTCGACGATGCCTACGATGCCGCGGTGTCGGCCGTCATGTACCCAGACCGGCCCACGGCGGAGGTGCGCCGGTCGCTCCCGGTTGGGGAAGCGCACGATAGGATGGATGGCTCGAACTCGTGATGGGGAGCTGTCTCCAGTCGAACTGCGGGATCACGACTCCTGCCGGGGACACGATGACGCTATGGCCGGCCGTGGGCGACCGCTATCCGGGCCGCGTCGCCGACCCTCACGTCCTCGACCCGGCCGGGACGGAGAATCCGCGCGTCGGGTCCGGTCCTGGACCGCACTGCCGCATCGGCGTGCTAACGGCCCGGATCGGGCTCGTGGTGGGGCTCGCCGCCTGGGTTGGCGTCTCGTGACCGCCATCGGGCGGCTGGTCCTTGGGCTTGCACGGCTGCTGGAGGAGGATGAGCGCGAGGAAATCGGCCACTTTCTGGCCGAAAGTGTGCACGGCACCGACGCCGGAGACGCAACGTCCGAGGAGCAGTCCGGCGATGAGCCGGATTGGGACTACCTCTGGCATGCGCTGCTGGGCGCGTCCGATCACGCGCATCGGATTCTGGCCCTGCTCGAGTCCGAACGGGTCGCCTTCGATGTCTCGGCCATCATCGAGTCGGCACGGGACCTGCGCTCGCAGATCAACAGCGCTTACGAGCTGATGTGCGAGGTCCACGCCCTGGACGGGCTAGTTCTCGAGGCGAATGCCACGATCGACGACCTTCAGTTGCAGGCCAGACTCCACCGCGCCCGTGCGGTCGACGCCGATCTCGAATCCATGCGCCGGAATCCGTTGCCCGAGGCGCCAACGTGGACCGTTGACATCGACGAGCACGGCGGTTTCGTCGCCACCACCACCTCCCAGGCCGGCGAAGTTGCGCCGTGGAAGTTCTGGGGGAGCGCGGCGACTGCCGCGTCGGCGGCCGACACCCTGGCCTGGTTCTTCCACGACCGGCTGCCGAAAGTCGTCTTTGATCCACCGGCTTCCCCTATGCCACTCGCCTCGAGTGTCGCGGACGCCGACCGTTCCCCCCGAGGGCCCGTCGGTTGAGCAGCTGCTGGACCGCCGCGGCACGGCCTATGCCGAGCACGTGACCGCGGTCGAGAATGCCCGTGACGCGCTTCGCCGCCGCGCCGCGGACGTCGAGGGATTCCTCACCGAGCGCGCCGCCGAACTTAATGCAGCCCGCCCGCAGCGCCTGCGTCACCACCAGGTGCTCACCACCCTCCCGCCAGGCGCCAACCATGACCATCTCGGCTTCGCCAACACGGTGATGTGGGTGCTGTCCCGACTGGTTGTCGGCACCCGCCACCCCGTGTGGGGCGACTTCGGCGGGCACCGGGACGAAACGCCGCTGGACATCGCGATCGGGCTACTAGGCGCCAACGACGTGGACGCGTTCACCGCCAAGCTGTTCACCCCCAAGATCGTCCTGATGATGGCTCCCGGCTGGGCCGGCCCGCTCTACCGCGTGGGCTATAACGGCAACCATCGCGTCCACATGGCCCGGATGCTCGATCTGCCCTGGCTGGCCGCCGCGGTCGAGATCAAAGCAGTCCCGCCATCGTTTCGGATCAGTGACCTCCTGGCCATGGACCCCGATGACGGTACGAGAACCCGTTCCTGCGAGCGTCGGATCCGGGAGCGAACGGAGCTCGTGACCGGACTGTTGCGCCGCGGGGTCATCGGCGGCGAACTCACCGGAGACCGGGGCGAGCTTCTGCGGTGTCGGAGGCTGCCGGCGGCGTGGTTGCTGCACCGCGCCGAGTACGCCACTGCCGTCAACGCCGTCTACGAGGATCGTTATCCGGGCGCGTTGGCCCAGCTCGGCATCCCGCTCGAGGCCGGCACGAATCCAGCAGCGTGGCGACGCTGGCTCACCGAGGCCTGATGCCGTTCGGCGCCCTTGCTGCAGCGCCCGTCCTCGCCGCGGAGAAGGTCCGGCACGGCGGGACGCGATGAATCCGAGGGCGCAGTGGAAACGGAGCGGGTCATAGTCGCGGACGTCATCTTCGATGGTGAGCAGCCCGGTCTCTCGGCGGGTTGCGCACGTGGAGGAGTCCCATTCGATTCCGAGCGCGCGGATGCTGAGTTGCCGGGCCGCCACGTCTCATCCGCCGGGCCGTCGAAAACGTCCATGGAGTTGGAGGTGTTCTGAGTGAAAGCCGGGCATTCCGTGAAGGCCTACGCGACTTCACTAGTGCGCGCGCCTCAGCAGCTGAATACGTTTCGTGCTCGATTATAACTTTTCCGTAAGTATCTCCCATGCCCTCCAGGCGGCAGATAGCGTCTCGGACGTCGTCGGCTTCGGCAATGGCCAGACCGAAGGCGGCACCGCGATTGGGCTGTCTGTCATCGCGAATTTCCATCCAATCCCTGAAGACGTGGGTCCTTCGTGCCCGTGTGCCAGTCAGGATGCAAGGAGACGGCTGTGGATCTCGTCGGTGTCATCGCAGCGAGCGTGATGCTCGTGCTGTTCTGCGCGTGGGTGGTGGTTGCGCTCGTGAGAAGAGCGCCCGTGATGGCGGTGCTCGCGCTCGTCGGCGCTTTCACGTTCGGCGTGCTTTCCCTGGAACTGAAGGATCCGGAGTTGGTCCGGGCCGCGGCCGAGTTCGTGAAGTCGCTCTTCGGGAAGGCGTCGGGTTCGTGAGGGCCGCGCGAAAAGTCCGCCGTTGTGGGAGAGGCGGACTCTTCGAGGCGTCACGACGCCACCTTGGCAAGGATCGCGCGGGCGAGGACCGGCGGAATCGGGCTGCCGACCAGCGCGCCCGGCAGGGCATCGTGGCGTTGTCGTGCTCGTCGTCCAGATCGGCGAACAAGATCGTGTCCCCGACGTGCTCGATGGTCTTCGCGGTCGATTTGCGACCCAGCCAGGTTGCGACGAAGACCCAGACCGCTGCGCAGCTGACCTCCGGCGGTCGAGCAAGATCGCCCGGTCCGTATCACGACGGCCAGGCACACGCTGCCCGCAGTTCAGATCGACCGCCGCGGCGCTTCCTGGACTGCAGGTTCGACACCGTCCGACAGTGCGGCAGGCCGGTCCCGACTGGATCCTGCTCCCCGGTAACGGTCTGCGAGACGAGTTCGGGCTGACGGGTGTAACCGGCAAACAGGTAGCTGCCCCGACCGCTGTCTGGCACGCTTCATGCCGTGGAAAAGCTTGAGCGCCTCGTGGTGCACGTCGAAGAAGCGATTCGCTTCGGCACGGCGACGGATGAACCTCACCTTCGGCTGGGCCTGATGATGATCGACTCCGCTGCCGAGCTCCTGATGTATCGCGAGACCGACTACCTGCTGCGGTGGGGCGCGAAATACGAGGGGATGCTGAAGCACGCCGAAGCGGCCTTAGCGGACGGGTTCGGTGACCAGAAGCACATCGACGAGTTGCGCGGGAAGGTGTTCTCGAAGACTCAGCGCAACAAGATCGATAAGGAATTCGATCCGAAGTGTGACCTACTGGTTCGGGAAAACATCATCGACCTATCCCAGGCGCGGGTCTTGAAGAAGCTGCACAAGTACCGCAACGAGACCCTACCACCGAGACCAGCTGCGCCCAGCCACACTGGCCAGTGCGAACAGGATCTACATCTACTTGGTGTGCACGATGATGACCACAATCCCGGTACACATCATGAGGTTGTCGGTTGTGCCCGACACGCTGAAGAAGTACCTGAAGCCGGGCGAGACAAGTTTCGGCTTCGGAATGGATGCACAGGCATATATTGGGCGGGAGTTGCTCGCCGGCTCTGGCATCGGCAAACAGATGGGACTGGGCGAGGCCCTCGCCGAGCACGTCGCCTACCGCCTAGACGAGATCGAGGCCATGGTGGAGGAGTGCGTCTCGTTCTTCAACGACACGATTGACCCCGGCTGGGATTTCCTGACCGTGCTTGGCATGATCCAGGCACCTGAGCCCGGCGATCCGCTCGATCATGTGCGGCGCACCGTCGATGACTATCGCAAGTGGGCGCGGCCGGTGAACATGGCGAAGTTTCGGGCTTGGCGGAAGGCTGCCGCGGATCTGGCCACCGAGACCGACGACCTGACGGCGTTCGCTGCCTTCGCCGATCTCGAAGATGCGTTCGAGCCGATCGAGCAGCAGGTGAAGGGACTCGCACATGAGGTTGACGAAGCGATCCAGCTCCAGATTGACATCGCGCGGGGCAAATGACGACGGCCTTGGGTCTAGTGGCGGCTGTCCTCGCGGTGCTTGCGGATACGGTCCAACGGTCGCAGGCGGTGCCGGGGCACGCAGTGCGTGACGACGGCCGGCTCGCCGACGAACCGGTCTCCAACGGGATGCCGCGCGTCCAGGAGTGAACCTCGGCGGCATGCCGCCGAGGCCAGTAGCAGATCGTTCACACCCGGGACCAGCAGCCGGTCGGGTTCGACCAGCGCGGTCCAGACCGCTCCGGGACCTGCCTGCCGAAGCCGTCCCGCGGCGTAGGCGCGGGCGACGTCACGGGAGTCGTTCCACGACCAGGCGGCGCGCCGGCTGGTGACCGGGCCGCGATACACGCTCACCTGCTGTTCGAGGCCCTGTCGCACTCGAGCAGGTGGCGCGGAATACCCTCGAAGCCGAGGGCTTCCCGCACCTGATTGAATTCCTCGACCAGGTCTCCAGCACGCCGATGCGCCCGTCTAGGACGTGCAGCAGTCCGTCGGCGGCGTCCCGCCGGCCACCGAGGCGGAATTTCGGCTACGGATGCAGATAGGGCATCGTCAGCCGGTCGCCGGCAGGTATCCGCGCCAGCACCAGACTTGCCGCGCACACCTCCGTCCACCCAAATCAATTCCTGGTTCCCTGACGGTGGCCGAGCCGATCCGGCCACCGCGGGTCGTGGTGCGCGGCGACCTCTTCCGGGTTGCGGGGAGCCGCCAGCGATCTCGTCCTCGCCTCGCTTCGCGACCAGCCGCGCGAGCTTGCGGAACTGGCCGGCTCCAGCCCGGTGAACCGTGCAATCCACTCCGGCCGCGACGCTTGGAACGCCTGTACCACACCAACATGATCGACTACCGGCCCGGAACCGGGTTACGAGACATCCTTTAGTACTGTCGCCGCCCACAGGCGTCACGCGATTCGCGCTGTGCGCCAGGCAAAGGGTTCGTTGTTAAGTTGTGGGAATCAAGATTACTCTGGATTTGCTCTAGTTGGTCAGGCGTAACACTGACGGCGTAGACACAGTTGGTATCACCAATTTTGTCTTTACTGACGTCAATGGAGTAGGTGACCGTGGCTCCAGGTTGTGACGGTAGCACGTCTTTCGGGTAGAACTCTTTATGATGGTCAGTCCCAATATCCTCCGCTTCGATTACCCGCACGAACTCCCGGCCGGCCTCTGGTGCGCAACGAATGGTGAACGTAACCTTTGGTTGTGGCCCAGTTTCACTCGGATACAGCACATCCACCCGAAAACCATTGCAGGGAGCTGTCCCTGAAGTACTCGTAGCTGTCGAGCTTGGCACGGTTGGCGGCGGTGTGGGGTCGGGCGCTTTGTTCGTCAAACTGTTGATGATCGCAGCAACAGCAGTTCCAGCTGCGGTGAGTATGGCCGCACCGATTACGGCCGGTATCCTCCACTTCCGGCGACGCGGTGCAGAGGTGTCCGATGCCGGAGGCGCATCCTTTTGATCTTCTGGTTCGTCCGCCATCTTTGCTCCAGTCTGCCGCGCCTGTCGATGCCGATAGATCGGTGCCGCTTCCCAGGCTGTTACGGGGTGACCTCGCACATGCAAACGCCGGGCCATCCGCACCGGATGGCCCGGCGTTTACTGTCACATCAAGCTACGCCACAGCGGTCGCACTACTCTGCGCCATGTGATACAGCCACGTCCGAAACTCCGGCGAGCGGGTGTAGACGGTCGGCGCTTCGCCGGGATACTTCGCGGCCGCCCATTGGCCAGGGCGTTGCAGGGATGGCAGGCATGAGGTTGCCGTCCAGGCACAGCGCGCTGCGCCTACCTGAGTGGCCCAGTGCCTACGGAAACGACTCGATAGTGACGGTGATCCAACCCATTTGCCAACCGCCATGGGGCAGCGGCGCCAGCCGACGTCCTTTCCGCGAGCGCGTGCGGTATGGGGCCGAAGGGCTCTGGTGAGGCGGTCTCGTCGGTCGAAGACTGGTGGGACGCCGAGGCCTCGTGACCTTCCCCCGGTTGTCCGGACAAAGTCAACTCGGTGGATCCAGGCTAGTCACGATCAACTCCGGCCGTGGCGCACCGCCGAACCGGGGACGGGCATCGCTCTACCGATCTTGAGCACGTACGGCAGCGTTTGTCGTCCTTCCTTCTCAAGGATCTCGGCCGCCTGGCCACGCAAAGTCTCCAGAAGTTCCTCAGCTACGGGCAACTTCGCCGCCTTTGCCCTTCGATTGCTGTCTTCCGCGTTCCATTGATCGATCGGATACCAACCGACGACATACACTCCTGCATCGGTCTTCTCAGCGGGTAGGTACCGATCGGCAAGCTGAGTGCGCTGCGCTGTGAGAACCTCCTCGTGCCACGAGCCCTTGATCTCGACGGGGACGCTCGCCGTGGTCGCCGTTTCGAACTCGGCGTCGGGCGAGATCCCCTCCACGAGGATGTCCGGGCGCTCACCCGAGTCGCCCGCGTCCGTAGGCCTGATGACGACTTCTCGGTTGACCACAACGGCCCGTCGGGCAAGTCTGATCTCGAGTTCGTGAGCGAGGTATGCGGCGAGCGTTCCTTCGGGTTTAGGCCGCCAAACCAGAGGACGGTGGGTACCGCTGGGAGATCCCGTCGGTACCGGCGCACGTTCGCAGTCCCATAGGAGGTTCGAGTGACTCGGCAGGTCACGGTCGATCTCGGAAAGCACGTCGATGACCAGCTCGGCCAGCTGTAGCGCGGTCCGGACGACACGCCGGTGCGGGTTCGCCAAGAGCTCGATGACCTGCCGTGGCTTCAGCAGGATTGTTGCCCTGGCCTGCGCTCGGCGTCGAGCCGAGATCAGCGCTGATCGGATCCTAAGGCTGTCTGGGAAGCTGTCTACGAGGCCACGTATACCCAGCACGGCTTGTTGAGTGCCGAGCTGTGACAGCGTCTCGAGTATGGCGCTGCGCCAGTCGTGGCCGGATCGTTCGGGGGGTACGGGGCCGCTTTGGAACACGTCGTTCTCCAGCGGGAACACGTCTGCCAGCCAGCGCCAAGCCTCGATGAGGGCGTCCTCGTGCAGAGAGTCCGTAACCGCGTCTGTGCGGTAGCTTGACGCGCACGCCAGGGCAACATCGTGCGAGAGCTCGGAGGACGCGGTCACGGCTTCGCGAATCCGAGGCCAGAACCTCTCTGGGTCTGATGTCAGAAGAAGTTGGCCGGCCGCGACGACCAAACGCTGCTCCTCGCCGCCGGTCAGGTTGTCAGCAAGCACCTCTTGTGCCCTCTCCAGGGCAGCGTCGTTGTTGGCAAGGAGGGGTTCACGCAGTAGGTCGGTCCAGGTCTTGACTGCGGCATTTCTGGCTTCGAGCGTGTCGGGGAGCTGGCCGAGCTCGGTCGGACTGGCCGGTTCACGGAGCACTGCGCCTACGTCACGTGCCAGCGCCACAAGGGCGGCGTGCAGGTCGACGGGCATCAGCGACGCGATTGCCGGCAGCGCCCAGGGCGCCTCGCCCCGGGAAAGTGCTGCGGCCACTAGCTGGCGGATTGCGGTGGTGAGTTCAATCGGCGCGTGAGCTGCGACGCGGGACATCAGGTCACGAATCAGTGAGGACTCGCCCTGTACGTCGACGCGGTGCGCCTTGTCGAGCACGACTCCGACCCAAGCCGCCCAGCGGTCCGCCATATCGTCGAGGCCGTCACTCTCGTAGAGAACGATGAGCGCCGCGTAGCCAGCCTCGGCGCGGTAGTCCATGACCTGGGCTCCCAACCATTCGGCGCGATGGTCGTGTTCGATGTGCAAGAACCTACGTGCTGCGGCGTTGAAGGTCGCAACGAACTCGTCGGGTGACCACAGACCTGCGCCTGGAAGAGAGCGTGGGTCATAGGTGTCGGAACCGCTGAACTCGCCAGTGGCCGGATCCGCTCGCAGGTAGCGAGCCAGCTGCCAGAAGGCGTCGGAGTCCCCGGCGACGGCGGCCTGCAGGCGTTCGATCTGCTCAGTCGCGAATGTGTCCGCGTACTCCCAGCTCTTCTCTTTCGGTGCATTGAGGCGCATCGACTTGGCGAGATTACCGTTGAGATCGACCCCATCGAAGACCCAGCGGAAATGTTCCCCTTCGGAGGTGTTGCGCCTTGTGTAGGCCAGTTCCAAGGTCGCGCTGTTGTACAGGTCCGCAACGCTGGCCGCGACAGTCCCCATCGCATCGGCCTTCTCGTTCTCCCCATCAGCCCGAAGTACGTCGACTCGATCGATCAGCCAGGCGAAGTCTGCATCGCTGAGCAATAGAGATCGCTCGCCGCGGTGGAGGCCGTGCGGAACGGCTCGTCCCCCACGTTCTGCCGTCCACTCAGAGGTGATCTGGTAGGCCCGGTAGCGGTCGAATGTAGCGTGTTGCACGGTGAATTCGGAGATCAAGGCTTCAGCAAGCGTCCGCCTGACTTCTGTGCTTGCGGGAGTACTGTTTCCGCTCTCGTCGATCAGATCGGCGCCAAGAGGGAACGGCAACGTGGCTGATGCAGAGAGTAAGCGCATCATCTGGTGAGCCAACGTGGGCAGGTTTTCGGCGAAAGCTGGTGACAACGTGATTCGGTCGAATACCGGTGCAAGAGATTCTCCCACCGTCGAGTTGCGCCAGAGATCGGCATGGTGGTGGCTCGGATTTGCGATGTGCGTACCGTCTGGCTTCAGAAGCTCGTCGATGAGGCCGGCACTTATGTTAAGCAGACCTGGAAGGTCCGCCTCGCTGACGGCGCCGGGAATCTTCCGCAGTTGCCATCGATACATACCGAGCATCGACTCCGCGCGGACCGGATGTAGGTGCGGCATGACGTCGGCCAGTTCAAGATGAGCGGGCCACAGCACGGACAGGATGGTCCCGACGAGCTCTTCGCTTTTGTCGTCGTGGTCGTCTCCGGTCGCGAGGGTCGCCAGCAAGTCGCGCAGCCGCGGAGCAGTCGTGAGCGAATCGGTTGTCATCGAGGCCTTGATTGCGTTGTAGCGCAAGCCCGGTGCAAGTTCCGGCGTCTCGGCCAGTCGCAGAAGAGAGTCGGTGACCTCAGCGACCTCGTTATCCCGTGCGAAGCGGATCGCCGACCTCGCCGCCGCGAAGTTCTGCCACTCGTCAGAGCCATTGGCCAGGACGTCGTCCAGCGCAGCCTGCAGCTGCCCGGGCAGTCCTGGATGCTTGAGCATCCACCGGGTCCGGTGCCATGCTCGATCAGTGAGCTCCACTTCGGCGGCGCGGCGCAGTAATCCCTCCACCATTACGGCACGTGAACTGCCGTCGGTGATGTATGCACCGTGGGCAATCAGGCCTTCCGGGTCGGCCGCAGCCAGCCATTGATGGTCTTCAGGTGCATGGGCGAGCATCCACGCTGCAGTCTCACGAAGGTGGATCGGAATACTGGCGGTTGCTTCATCGGGAGCTGCTACGAGGAAGACGCCGGCTATTCCCTGCCGGGCAGTGGCCTTATCAGCGAGCCGGGACGTGAGATACCTGGCGGCAAGGAACGCGGCGAACGAGGAATGCGCGAACGCTATCCGGTCCTTACCGCTTCGTGAGAACAAACCGGTCTTGAGCGTCTCGCCCACTGTGGCCGGCGATACTTCAAAGGAGCCAGCCGTGGTCTCGGTTCCACCCGACAGCATCCCTTCTGTGAGGTCATCTGGGCTGGAGTGAGCGTGCTCGCCACACCAGATCGTGCGCTGCCCGCAAAGCAGCATGCGAGTGGCGATGCGTGAGGCGACAACGAGCCGTTGCTCGACGGTGGTGACGGTGAACGAATCCGTCGCTCGCTGGCGGTCGGGCTCGTCAGCCAGGCGTGTGACGCCCATTTCGAAGAGCTCGCGCGGCGTCTTGCCCAGGGAGTTCGCTTCTTGCTGAAACGCGGCGAGCAGAACCTTCAGGGTCAAAGGTACGTTCGCAAGAGTCCCCACGCCCGCCTCGGTGACCGCGTCCATGAATGCCTCGGCGTTGACTCCTGCGCCGGCAGCGAGCGTGACGGCATCGTCACGCGTGAGGGGAGCAAGGTCGGCGACGACGCACTCACCCACCGCCTGTTCCAGCACTTGGGTGAGCTTTTCGGGATAGTCGGAGGTCCGACACGCGATGAAGAACCGAAGCGCTCGTGTGTCCTTGCCGCTGAGAGCCCGTTTCAGGCGCGCCGGGAGCCGGTGCACATTCGCCGCCTCGTCGAGTTGGTCGAGCACGATCGTTAGCGTCCCCGTGGGTGGTTCCGCGGCTCCGGAGGGCGGCAAGGCTGCGAGATGGTCGCCGAAAACGTCGCTGAGGGCACCTGTGGAGCTGATCTCCGAACCAGTTACCCAGACTGTGCCCGGAGATCCCGGCTCGGGTTCTTCGACCCCCTGGTCAACGGCAGTCAGTTGGGAGAATGTCGTTGTTTTCCCCGCGCCCGGTTCACCGAGCAATACCAGCGCGCCTGAACCGACAACGGCGTCATCCGGACGCATCATGGCCGTGCCGCTCCGGATCAGCCCGACGTGCGCGGGGTCAGGCAGGAACCCGTCGTGATCCAGCTCGAACGGCGGATCTTCCTGATCGTCTCCGCTCCGAGGGCGCAACCAGCGCAAGACAGGCTCGGCGAACTCCAGTTCTCGAATCATCCTCAACCGTCCTTGCGCTCAGGGTCTGCACCGCATCCTGCCTTAGGCCGCGCAGTCGACGGCGGTGCGGGTGCGGTCGGGCAGAACGTGCGCCGTGCTGGGTCTTACCGACCGGGTACCGATCCCCATCAAGGTTGACCTGCATGTTCATGTCGCTTAGTGCCGGTGGCGAGATCACCGCGGGTGTGCTGCTCGTCGAACTCGGCGCGACCGCGCACTGAATCCGGAGAACCGCGATGGCCAAGCTGGTGGACGAGACGATCTTGATCGTCGTGCGTCCTCCGGCATCGGCGCCCAGGTGGCTCGCGACGTCGCGAGCCACCGCAACCGGGTGGTCGTTCGGCGCCCGGTGGAGCTCGCGATCGTGGCGGCCGACGTCCGGGCGGTGGGAGTGCCTGTCTCGACACCGTCGCCGATGCCGATGCCGATGCCGATGCCGCGGCCGCGGCCGCCGCGGTGGCGGCGCGGGTGGTGGCGGAGTTCGGCGCGGTGGATGTCGTTCGAACTGATCACGGAACTCCGGGGAAGTAAGCGTGACGACTCGTATCGTCTTCGGTGGCGGAAACGCGACATTGTCCGCACTCATCGGTCCGACCTGCACTGTCCACCCGGGGCTCGACCTGTTCACCGCGGATCCCGTCGCGGCTGGGCAGGATCGCCACGGTCGGCGCGGTACTCACATACGCGGGACTGATCCCCAAAGTGGTGACAGGATGTGCAGGATCATAGCCATGGCCGGAGGTGGGTATCCGGCTGCTCTGTTCGGAGTACCGCCTTCAGGTATTCCGGTCCACTTCGCTCTTGACTTGCCGCCACGGGCTGCTGTAGGGGACATCGCGATGCCTTGGTGGCGACCCGATCCCGGTGAACTCGCGTCCGCAGGTTGCCGCGGCTCTTGCTGAAACACCACGGGATACGTAAGCGACGTCGGCCGGCATATCGCCCTCCGGCTTTCCGGACAGGAATTCACGCCTGCCGCGAGCTCAGCAGGAGCAGGCACAGCACGGCGATCCCGGTGACGAGCCCGGCGACCAGCAGCATCGGGCTCAATGTCGGCGGCGTCGCCGCGGTCGCCTGCGCAGCCGGCCTCGCTCGGCCACCATCCATTCGCCGGTCAAGCCCTCGGGCAACGACGTCTTCCGCCGGTCGGTTCCCCTAGTGCTGGGCATGCTGACCAACGGCCCAGCTCGGGTCGCGCGCCGATCCAGCTGGCCGCGGTCGATGTCAGCGGCGGGATCTCCGACGCCTGGCGCTCCGTGGCTGGTTCCTTGACCACGAGCACCTTGTGCGACGAACACCGATTCGGGAGCCGGTCCGCGTCCTGTGCCCATATCCGGAGTCTTCGGAGACGATCGCCGGCCGAGTCAGGCCGATCGGGCAAGCGCCCTGCCGGTCTCAGCCTGCCTGTGCCCTGGCGATCAGCCGTTCCCGGGTCCGCCCTGACCGGGCGGCCTCGACGACGGTGAGAGCCATCGCCAAACCCGCGTCGCGGACGAACCGGTCGCCCTCGGGGCCGCCCGCCGCGAGGGCGAAGGCGGCGGTGTGGTTGCCCTCCTCGGGCGGCAGGTCGAAGGAGAGCATCGGGTGGATGGCGGGCACGCGCAGCGAAACGTTGCCCATGTCGGTCGAACCGAACATCTTGTCCGGGTAGTCGGGGAAGGTCCGGCCGACGGCCTTCGCGTGCCTCTCGAACAGCGGGGCCAGATCGGGATCGTGCCGGAATTCGCGGTAGATGGACGGCAGCGCGGTGTACTCGACGCCGGTGCCGGTGGCCACCGCTCCCGCCTCGAAGCAGCGCCGCACCCGCTCCCACACCTCGTCGACCTCGTCGATCGTGTCGGCCCGGACCATGCAGTCGACGACAGCGTGGTCGGGGATGACGTTGACGGCGGCTCCGGCCTCCTTGACGACGTGGTGCACGCGGATGCCGTCGCGCAACTGCTGGCGCAGCAACCCGATCGCGGTCTGGGCGACGACCGTCGCGTCCCCCGCGTTCAACGCGCTCCAGGGACGCGAGGCGTGGCCGCCGACCCCGGTGTAGGTGACCTGCCAGGAGCGCGAGGCACGCAGGTGCGGGACGACGACGTCCTTCAGCGTCGGGTGCACCATCATGGCCGCGTGGGTGCCGTCGAAGACCCCCTCGTTGACCATGATCTCCTTGCCGGTCCCCTTCTCCTCCGCCGGAGTGCCGAAAACCCGGATCGTCAGCCCGAGTTCGCCGGCGTACGGGGCCAGCGCCAGTGCGGCGCCGACGGCGGACGCGGCGATGACGTTGTGACCGCAGCCGTGCCCGATCCCGGGGAGCGCGTCCATCTCCGCGCACAGACCGAACACGAAACCGCCGGACCCGGCCGAGGCGGCGAACGCCGTCGGCAGGCCGGCCACCCCTTTCTCCACGGAGAACCCGCCGGATTCCAGGGCCGCGACGAGCGCGGCCGAAGTCGCGTGTTCTTCGAAGGCCAGTTCGGGGTGGGCGTTGATCCGGTGTGAAAGCTCCAGGACCGAGTCCAGGTTCTGCTCGAACGCGCGCTCGACGCGCTGCTCGATTCCGGTCATCGTGACAGCTCCTTTCCGACGTGGTCGGCGATCTGGGCGTGGGTGGCGAACCAGACGCCTTCGTGCGAGGCGATGTGTTCGAGCAGTTCGGTGAGGATCGTGACGCGGGAGCGATGCCCGATGACGTGCGGATGCAGGGTGAGCTGGAAGACGCCGCCTTCGGCACGGGCGAGAGCGAACTCGTCGCGCCAGATCGACAGGACCCCGCGCGGCGGCGTGTACGGCCGCTGTGCCCCGAAGCGCTCCATCATGAAGTACGGCATGTCGTCACGGATCCACTCGACCGGCAGTTCGACGATGCCGGTGGGCTCGCCGTCCGCGACGATCTCGTAGCAGTCGTCGTCGGCCATCAGCGACGAGTCGTACGTCAGCCCCAGGTCGCGGATGATCTCGAGCGAATGCCCGGAGAAGTCCCACGATGGCGTGCGGATGCCGACCGGCCGGGTCCCGGTCAGGCGTTCGAGCGTGTCCGCGGCGCGGAAAGCGAGTTCGCGCTCGGCTTCCGGCGGCACCTGGGTGTTGCGTTCGTGGATCCAGCCGTGCAGGGCGATCTCGTGCCCGGCGTCCACATAGGACTTCGCCTCGCCGTCGTGCAGCAGCGCGGACACTGCGGGCATGAAGAAGGTCGAAGGTGCTTCGAACCGGTCGAGCAGCTTCAGTATCCGGGGCACACCGACCCTGGCGCCGTACTCGCCCTGGGACAGCTTTCCCGGCAGCACTTCGCCGTCGCGCAGGGGGATCGTCTCGTGGTCGGAGTCGAACGACAACGCCACCGCCACCTCGGCGCCGCCCGGCCACGACTCCGGCCGCAGTGCACGCCCGGCGCGAACGCGCTCCACGTGCCCGCGCCAGACCGGTTCGTCCCATTGCCACGGTTCACTCATACTTCCTCCGTTTCTCCGAAGTTTCGCCGCAGTCGGCCGCCCGCATCGACCACGATGGACGGATCCAGCTCCCGGGACATCGCCGCGATCCGGGCGAGGATCGAGGCCGCCACCTCCGGGCGCGGCGGGATCGGCCGGCTGTCCGGATCGAGTTCGATGGGGTCCAGGCGCAGGGAAGGCCCGCCGGTGCCGCCCAGCCGGATCCGGAACACCGCGCTCTCGAACCAGGGGCCCTCGAGCAAGGCCGATCGGTAAGGCGGGGCCGGGCGCGCGTCTTCTCGTACGGTCATCGATTCCGCGTTCCACCCGTCGCACCAGTCGAAGAGGAAATTACCGGTGGAGTACAGGATCAGCCCGTTCTCGTGGAACTCCACCGGGTGCAGGCAATGCGGGTGGTGCCCGATGACGAGGTCCGCGCCGGCTTCGACCAGTCGCCGGGCCAGGGGGCGCTGGTATTCCGCCAGCGGGCCCTGCGTCGCGGGCAGGTAGCAGAACGGCACGCCCCAGTGCAGCGCCACCGCGACGAAATCGTTGTGCTGCTTGGCTTTCTCGATCAGGGCTTCGGCCGCGCGCACGTCCGGTTCGTGCGCGCTCGAATGCACGAAAGGCGGCATTCCCGGGGTTTCGTCGAGGAGCGTGCTGTCGAACTCGAAGCTTTGGCGCACCCGGATCGCCCCGACCCCGGCACGATCGGCCGTGGCGTTGAAGCCCAGCGGGAGGGCTGAGCAGAAGCTGAAGAAGGCCAGTGTCCGCCCGGCGGCGGACACGACGCGAGGCCTGGTCGCTTCGGCGATCGTCGCACCCGCCCCGGCGTGCCGGACACCCGCGGCGTCCAGCGCCCGCATCGTGTCACGCAGCCCTTCGCTGCCGAAATCCAGCGCGTGGTTCGTCGCCAAGGAGACCAGATCGAAGCCGAGTGCCGCCAGTTCCGCCGCGCCCGCGACCGGCGCCCGCATCGTGACCAGCTTCTCGGCACGCACCCCGGAATCGGTGTACGGGACCTCCAGGTTGCCGATCGTCAGGTCGCCGCCGCGAAGCAGCCCGAACGCCGGATCGCTCGCGCGTCGTCGCGGTCGCCCCGCCGCGACGACGTCTCCCACCACTACGAGGTCCATCGACCCTCCGTTTCACATTGCGATACGGCATATCGCATTGTAGCCCAGTTGCGGGTAGGCTCGGTGACATGCGAGAGGAAGCAGCCGATCGGCCGTCCGGCAGTGTCCGGTCGATGAACAGCGTCCTGACCACCTTGCGGGTGTTCGAAGAAGTCGCCCTGCGACAACCGATCGGGGTCTCGGAACTGGCCCGGGTGACGGAGATCCCGAAGGGCACCGTCCAGCGCTGCCTGGTGACACTCAGGCAGGCCGGCTGGCTCAAGGTCATGGACACCGAACGCGCGCGGTGGGGCGTGACGAGGAAGGTGCTGGCCCTCGGACTGCGCAGCACAGGGGAGCGAGATCTCCAGGACGTGGCGGCCCCGGTCCTCAAGCGTCTCGCGGCCGCGACCGACGAGACCGTCATGCTCGGCGTGCGCGACGGCGAGTGTCTCGTCATCCTCGCGCGTGAGGACACCACGCAGGTCGTTCGCGTCTTCCTCGAAATCGGCACGCGGGTGCCGCTGCGCGCGACGTCGGGCGGCACCGCGATCATGGCGCTGCTCGAGGACGACGAGGTCGATGAACTGCTGAGGTGCGAGCTCGCGGAGTTCGCCGACGCCCCCTTGCCGGACGTCGCGGAGCTCCGGCGCGAGATCGCCCAGACCGCGAAGCGTGGCTACGCGCTCAACGGCTCCTCCTCGTGGTACCGCCCGCACGTGGCCTCCATCGGCGCGGCCGTCCGGGACCCGCTCGGGCGTCCGATTGCGGCGGTCACGCTCGCTGTTCCGGAAACGCGATACCGCCGCGACCAGGAGAACACCCTCGCGCCCCTGGTCATGGCCGCCGCGGCCGAAATCAGTCACCTGCTCGCGGCCGACTGACACCGGGGAGGTCTCGTATGTCATCACGGGAGCCGGTCCATCTTCGCGCTGTCGGGCATCGTCGTGATCGTGACCACGCCGACGACCGCCGCGGCGACCACGTAGATCCAGATCTTGTCGCGGTGCCCGATGCCGGTCAGCCAGGTCGTGAAGTACGGCGCCGTGCCGCCGAAGAGCGCGACCGTTGTCGCGTAAGGCAAGCCGGTCCCGGTGGTGCGCACCCGGGTCGGGAACAACTCGGCGTAAAGCGCCGCCACGTTCGCCGAGTTGCCGACGAGCAGCACCACCCCGACGAACTCGACGAGCAGCAGCGTCCAGAAGCCTGCCCCGTCGAGCAGGCGATAGGCAGGCCACGCGTACAGCGCGAACCCGACCAGGAAGACCAGGAAGGTCGGACGCCTCCCGAACCGATCCGACAGCAGTCCTCCGAGGGGGAGCAGCAGCATGAACGCGACGACGGACAGCGAATTGGCGAGCAGGGCCTGATCGAGGTCGAGGCCGGTGGTCACGGCGACGTAGCCGGGCATGGCCGTGATCCACAGGTAGTAGATGATCGTCCCGGGAACGGTGATCCCGACGACGCGAAGCAGGCTCAGCTTGTGCCCGGCGAACAGCGTCCGGACCGGCCGGGGCGGGGCGGTGGTCGCCGCCGCGTCGTGGAAGTGTCGCGTTTCCTCGGTGCGGACCCGCAACCACAGGACGACCAACCCCAGAGCGGCGGCGGCCGCGAAGGCGATCCGCCAGCCGAAAGAGTGCAGCTGCCGATCGTCCAGAAGGGTGGTCACGGCGAGCGCGAACAGCGACGCGAGCAGGATCCCGCCGGCCGTCGACACCTGCTGGAAGGATCCCGCGAACGCCCGCCTCCCCGGAGCCGCGTTCTCCAGGATGTACGACACCGAGCTCGGCCATTCGCCGCCGGCGGAGAAAGCCTGCACCAGCCTGGCCGCCAGCAGGACCAGGGGCGACAACACGCCGGCCTGCTCGTAGGTCGGGCACACCGCGATGGCGAGACCACCGGCCGACATCAGGCCGATGGTCAGCGTCAGGGCCTTCTTCCGGCCGAACCGGTCGGCGTAGGCGCCGAGCACGAGGCCGCCGAGCGGACGGACGAAGAAGCCCACCGCGAAGATCGCGAGCGTGGACAGGAACGCGGCGGCCGGATCGCCCTTCGGGAAGAACTGGTTCGCGAAGACCGGCGCCAGGGACGCGTAGATCCCCCAGTCCACGTACTCGACAGCGTTGCCCAGCGCCCCGGCGAGCACCGCCTTCCGCTGCTGGGCGGTCATCTTGGCCGAAGGTGCCGCGGCACCAGGGTTTCCGGTCACGACGGTGTGCTGTTCTGCAGTCACGGCTCTCCCTGAGGTTCGAAGCCAGCCCGATCGATGGGATTACCGTAATACGGTATTCTCATCTGTCAACGGGCCGTACTACGGTCATACGATGTTGCGAGGAAGTGAGTTCGCTGTGCCCAGCACTGAAACACCCGGCCCGGAGCTGAACCCGTTGCGGTTGCGGGACGTTTCGATCCCCAATCGCGTGTGGATGTCCCCGATGGCCCAGTACGCCGCGGGACCCGACGGTTTGCCGACCGACTGGCACCTGGTGCACTACGGCCAGCGCGCGGTCGGGGGAGCGGGCCTGATCATGGTCGAGTCCACGGCGGTCGGCCCGCGGCACCGGACCACCTCGGCGGACCTCGGGATCTGGACCGAAGAACAGGCCGTCGCCCACCGTCGCCTGACGTCGTTCATCGCCGGACACGGCGCGGTCCCCGCGATCCAGCTGCTGGCCGCGGGCCGGAAGGGATCACACCAGGTGCCCTGGGAGGGCGAAGGGCAGAACGGCCCGGTCGGAGTGCCCGACGGCGGTTGGGGCGTGTTCGGGCCGTCGGCGATCCCGTTCGGCGACCTGGCCGTGCCCCGCGAAGCGACTCAGGCCGACCTCGACGAGGTCGTCGCCGCCTTCGCCCAGGCGACCCGGATGTCCCACCTCGCCGGGTACCAGGCCGTCGAGATCCACGCCGCGCACGGGTATCTCCTGCACCAGTTCCTGTCCCCGCTGGCCAACCACCGCACTGACGAGTACGGCGGGAGCCCGCGGAACCGGATGCGCTTCCCGCTGCGCGTGGCCCGGGCGGTCCGGCAAGCCTTCCCGGAGGGCAAGCCGGTCTTCGTCCGCATCACCGCGACCGACTGGGCCGAAGGCGGTATCACCGTCGAGGACGCCGCCGGGTTCGCCAAGGAACTGGCGGCCGCGGGCATCGACCTCCTCGACGTCACGTCCGGTGTCCTCGTGCGTGACCTCGAAGCCCGGCCGCCCGCACGGGCCGGGGTGAACGTCGGGTTCGCGACCACGCTCAAGCAGGCCTCGGGTCTCGCGGTCGCTCCGGTCGGGCAGATCGACGGCCTGGCGGCGGCGAGCCGGATCGTGGGCGACGGGGAGGCCGACGCCGTGCTGCTGGGCCGTCCCCTGCTGCGTGACCCGTACCTCGCTCTGCGCGGCCGCTCCGCCGACAAGGAAGCCTGGCCCGTCCGCTACCACCGCGCGCTCTGACCCTCTCCCGTACGACAAGGAAACCATTGTGAGCAAAGAGAACCGCGAAGTCGTCCGCCCCGACGGCACGACGATCCACTACACGGTCACCGGTCCGGCCGACGGGCCGGTCATGGCACTCGTCCACGGCTGGGGCTGCGACCGCCGCGACTTCGACGCGATCATCGGCTTCCTCCCGCGGCATCTCCGCGTGCTGGCGGTCGACCTCGCCGAGCACGGAGACTCGCGGTCTGCCCGCGACGTCTGGACGATGGCGGAATTCGCCCGCGACGTGGCGGCCGTCCTCGAAGCCGAGTCGGTCGGTTCGTGCGTCGTCGTCGGGCATTCGCTGGGCGGGGCGGTCGCGGTCGAAACCGGCAGGCTGCTGCCCGGGGTGGTCACCCGCGTAGTGGCGCTCGATGCCCTGCACTACCTGTCGTTGTTCCCCGCGCAGGACGAACACGCGGCCGAGGCGTTGCTGCACCCCTTCCGTGAGGACTTCGCCGGGGCGATGCGGGGCATGGTCGAGGCGGGCTCACCGCCCGGCACCGATCCCGCCCTGGTGGACGCCTACATCGAGAAGATGAGCGCCGTGCGTCAGCCGGCGGGCTTGGCCGCCCTCGAAGGACTGGTGAGCTGGGACATGGACGCCGCGCTGCGCGAGACGCCCCAGCCGATCGTGGTGTTCGCCGTGCGCGCGATCATCACCCAGGAAGCCATCGACCGCTACGGCGATCGCGTGCGGATCGAGACGATCGAGCTGGGAAGCCACCATTTCCACGTCGAATCGCCTGAAGCCACGGCGGCGCTGCTGGCCACCGAGATGTCCGCTTAGGACTCCCGGGTCCCGGTCGTCCCTCGGCGGCCGGGGGCCGCTCAGCCGGACTGCCGTGCGGCGAGTTCGCGCAGCGCGGTGGCCGCGGCGTTGCGGACGTGGTCCTCGCACGCCTCACGAGCGGCGGCGGCGTCACCGCGGACGGCCGCGGCGTCGTGGATGGCGGTCAGCTCGCGGACGGTTTCCGGCCCGCGGCCTTCGGCCTGCATGGACAGGCCACGCAGCAGCTGCACGCGGGCGTGGATGCCGCGCAGTGTCGAAGCGATGATCGGGTTCGCCGCGCCGTCGATGAGGACGTCGTAGAACTCGTCCTTCATCTCCAGCCGCTCGGCCAGATCCGCCTTGCGGTGCGTCCTGGCGTAGCGCCGGACGACCTTGCCCATCAGCTCACGCTGTTCGGTGGTGGCTCGCTCGGCGAACAGGGCTCCGGCCAGGCCTTCGAGCGCGCCGCGCACCTCGAACAGCGCTTCGGCGTCGCTGGTGGTCAGCTCGGTGACGACCGGCCCGCGGTTGGGCACCGTGGTCACCAGGCCTTCGGAGTCGAGCTGCCGCAGGACTTCGCGGACGACGGTGCGGGAAACCTCGTACCGCGCGCACAGCCGGGATTCGACCAGCCGCTCACCCGGCTTGAACTCCGCGGCCAGGATGTCCTTTCGGAGCGCTTCGAGGACCTGCGCCCGCAAGGGAGCGGCCACGCGCTGCACTCTTTGTCCGGTCACGCGGCCGCCTCCTCGTCATCGGTCTAAGACGGTATCACTGTAGTAGGACTCGTCAGGTCGACGCCGGTCACCTTGGCCAGGTAGCGGGCGATCTCGGACTGGTCCGGGTTCCCCTCGCCCAGGTCGGCGAGGGCTTCACGGCAGAACCGAACACAGGCCCGCGACACCTCCGGCGCCAGCCCGAGCGAGGTCGACAGGTCCAGCGCGGTGGTGATGTCCTTGACGGTCAGCCGAAGCGAGAAGCCGACCTGGAACCGCCCGTCCAGCACTTCGGGCCCGATCTTGACCTCCGTCGACTGGTTGCGGCCGGTGGACCGGTTGACGACGTCGAGCATGATCCGTGGGTCCAGGCCGAACTTGGCGCCCGCGGTGAGCACCTCCAGCGCCCCGACCAGGCCGATGGCCGACAAGAGGTTGTTGAGCGCCTTCAGGGCGTGCGCGGCCCCGACGGGGCCGACGTGCGTCACGGACGTCCCCATCGCGCGCAGGATCGGCAGGACCCGTTCGCAGTCTTCGGCGGAGCCGCCCGCCATGATCGTCAGTTCGGCCGTCGCGGCCTTGCGCGGGCCGCCGGAAACGGGGGCGTCCACCATCGCGACGCCGCCCTTCTTCAGTCGCCCGGCCAGTTCCCGGGTCGCACGGGGCGCGGACGATCCCATGTCCACCACCAGCGTGCCGGGCCTCAACCGGCTGGCGAAGCTTCGCGGGTTTCCGGGATCGCCGAGCACCCGCTCGACCACGGTGCTGTCGGGCAGCATGAGGATCACGACGTCGGCCTCGGCTCCGTCGAGGAGGCCGGGCAACGCCGTCACCCCCGCGTTCCGGGTGGCCGCGTCGAGCGCGGCACGGTCGGCGTCGTGGACCGCGACCGGCACGGATCGCGCGAGGTTGCGGACCATCGGCTGTCCCATCGTGCCCAGGCCGATGAAGGTGACGGCGGCTGCCATGACCACTTCCCTTCGTGGATGTCCGGCGGGTCAGCCCTGGAAGGCGGCGACGGTCGGCTCGAGGCCGTCCGCGCCGACGACCTCGCGCCAGGCCTCGAAACCGGTCTGGAACGCGACGATCCCCGCTTCGGGCAGAGAAATCTCGATCGCTTCGAGGATCTCGCGGGGCGTGACACCGAGTTCGAGGGCGACCTTGATGTGGCTCTGGATGTGCCCCTTCGTGGCCCGCATCACCGTGAGGCTGACGATGAAGATGAGCTCCTTCGTCTTGCGGTCCAGCGTGCGCTGGTCGAGGTACGCGGCGCTGACCAGCGTGTTGGCGGCCTGCAGCACATCGAAGTCCTGCTTGGCCATCACCTTGTGGTAGTCGAGGACGTAGCCCCGTTTGCGCGCCATGTCGTCGATGTAGGTCTGCGGATCGTGCTCAGTGGTGGTCATCTGGCCCTCCGGTTGTCGGTGCACTAACCATAATACTGTATTACGGTTAGTCAGGCCAAGGGCGACCGGGCGCAGCGTTCCGCGCCGCCAAGCTGTCGATCAGGTGAGCTCGGCAGCGGCAAGGAGGCGCCGAGCACGCCGCCGGACCGGATCGTCGATCATCTGTCCGTTGTGGACACCGACGCCCGAGTTCGGAGCTGCCAGCACGCCGCGCGCCCATGCGACGTCCTTCGCCGACGGGGCGAAGATCTCGGCGGTGCGCTTGACCTGTGCGGGGTGGATGAGCAGCTTCGCGCCGAACCCCAGCTCGCGGGCGTGCCGTGCGTCGAGGGCCAGGGACTCGGGGTCGCCGAAAGCCGTCGTGACGCCGTCGATCGGCGGCGCGCAGCACGCCGCCGCCGAGGCGTGGACGAGCTGCGACCGTGCGGCGGCCAGTGCCGCGTGGGAGGCCGGGTCGACGCCCAGCTCGGCGGCGAAGTCGACGTTGCCGAAGGCGACCCTGACCACGCCCGGGGCGCGGCAGATCTCACCGGCGGCCAGCAAACCGCGGGGGGTTTCGATGATGGGGATGATCGCGACGGCGCCGTTGCCGTGGCAGGCCGCGACGTCCTCCGCCGACTCCGCTTTCGGGACGACCACCGCCGTCGCCGTGCTGACCGCGGCTACGTCGTCGTCGTGCCACGGCGTGGTCCGGCCGTTGATCCGCACCGCGGCGCGTCCTCCGCCGGCCAGCCACCGCGTCACCCCGGCTCGGGCGTGGACCTTGCTCTCCGGCGCGACCGCGTCTTCGAGATCGATGATCACCACGTCGGCTCCGGCGGCGGCCGCTTTGCCGAACCGGTCAGGCCGGTCCGCGGGGACGAACAGGAACGTCCGGGCCGCTTCGAGGGCAGGTGCCGCCATCGCCGGTCTCCTCTGCAGTGTGTTCAGGCGCCGAACTCGGCGCGCAGGGCTTCGGTGTGTTCGCCGAGTGCGGGGACGGCGCCCATCCGGGCTTCGCGGCCGCGCACCGTCACCGGCGGCAGGAGCGCCCGGACGGTGCCGCCGGTGGTCTTGATCTCCCGCCCGCGGTCGCGGGCGGTGAGCTGCGGATGCTCGAAGAACTCCGCGGGCGTCCGGACTCGCGCCGACGCGATGCCGGCTTCGTCGAGCAAGGCCATGGCTTCGTCGGCGGTCAACTGCGTGAACGCGGCCTCGATCAGCGGGGTGATCGCATCGTTGTGTGTTACGCGGTCGGTGTTGGTCACGAACCGCGGGTCGACGGCGAGTCCGGGCTGCCGGAGCACCTCGGCGCAGAGGGTCGCCCATTCGCGGTCGCTCTGGACGCCGAGGAAGACCGCCGAGCCGTCGCCAGCGCGGTACGGGCCGTAGGGCGCGATGGACGCGTGCCGCGCGCCGGTGCGCACGTTCGCGCGCCGGCCGTAGACGGAGTAGTAGGCGGGCTGCATCATCCATTCGCCGAGCGCGTCGAGCATCGCGACGGTGATGGTGCTGCCGGTGCCGCCGCGGCTTCGCTCGTACAGCGCGGTCAGGATGCCGCTGTAGGCGTACATCCCGGTGGCGATGTCGGCGATCGAGACGCCGGCCTTGGCGTGCTCGTCCGGCGTCCCGGTCACCGACACCAAGCCGGTCTCGCACTGCACGAGCAGGTCGTAGGCCTTCTTCGCCCGGTACGGGCCTTCGCTGCCGTAGCCGGAGATGGAGCAGTAGATCAGCTCGGGGCGCGTCGCGCGGAGCGTGTCGGCGTCGAGACCGAGCCGATCGACCGCGCCGGGCACGAGGTTCTGCACCACCACGTCGGCGTGGTCGATCATGCGGCCCAGCAGGGTGCGGTCGGCGGGGTTCTTGAGGTCCAGCTCGATGCTTTCCTTGCCGCGGTTGAGCCACACGAAGTAGCTCGCCTCGCCGTGGACGGTGTGGTCGTAGGCGCGGGCGAAGTCGCCCGTGCCGGGGCGTTCGACCTTGATGACCCGGGCACCGAGGTCGGCGAGCTGGCGGGTGGCGAACGGCGCGGCGACGGCTTGTTCCAGGGCGACCACGGTGACGCCGTCGAGGGGCAGCGCGGTCACGAGATGACCTTGTTCCGCTGGATGAGCTGGCGGGCGATCACGGTGCGCTGGATCTCGTTGGTTCCTTCGCCGACGATCATCAGGGGGGCGTCGCGGAAGTAGCGTTCGACGTCGAACTCGGTGGAGTAGCCGTAGCCACCGTGGATCCGGACCGCGTTGAGGGCGATTTTCATCGCGGTTTCGGAGGCGAACAGTTTGGCCATGCCCGCTTCCAGGTCGGCACGGTGCCCGGAGTCGTAGGTGCGGGCGGCGTGGAAGGCGAGCTGGCGGGCGGCCTCCAGCTCGGTGGCCATGTCGGCGAGGTAGTTGCCGATCGACTGGTGCTCCCAGATCGGTTTCCCGAACGCCTCGCGCTCCTGCGCGTAGCGGAGGGCGTCGTCGAGCGCGGCCTGACCGACGCCGAGTGCGCGGCAGGCCACCTGGATCCGCCCGATCTCCAGGCCCCGCATCATCTGGGCGAAGCCGCGGCCTTCCTGCCCGCCCAGCAGGGCGGCGCGGGGGACCCGGAAGTCGGCGAAGGACAGCTCGCAGGCCTCGACACCCTTGTAGCCGAGCTTGGGCAGATCGCGGGAAACCTCGAACCCCGGGCCCTTCTCGACCAGCAGGATGCTGATGCCGCGGTGGGCCGGGCGCGCACCCGGGTCGGTGCGGCACAACAAGGCGACCAGCTGGGAGTGGCGGGCGTTGGAGATCCAGGTCTTGGTGCCGTTGACGACGTAGTCGTCGCCGTCGGCGCGCGCGGTGGTGCGGATGGCCTGCAAGTCGGATCCGCCACCCGGCTCGGTGAGCGCCATGGTGGCGCGGATCTCGCCGGTCGCCATCTTCGGCAGGTAACGGTCCTGCTGCTCGCGCGTGCCGTGCTCGAGGATCAGTTTCGCGACGACGGTGTGGCCGCCCATCGCGCCGGCCAGGCTCATCCAGCCGCGGGCGAGTTCGGTGGTCACGGCGGCGTAGCAGGACGTGCTGACCGCGACCTCGCCCCAGGGCTGGGGAATGGCCAGCCCGTAGACGCCCATCTCCTTCATCTGCTCGATGAGCCGTTCAGGGTAGGTGTTGGCGTGCTCCAGCTCGCGCACCACGGGCCGGACTTCCCGGTCCACCCAAGTGCGCACCAGAGCGACGAGCTCGGCTTCGTCCGCGGTCAGTTCAGGCATCGGAGGAGTCCTTCCGGTCGAGAGCTTCGGCTTCCATCGCGAGCCGGCCGTCTGCGGACGCGGCCCAGAGTGACGTCGTCTTCCCGTCGCGCCGCCCGTTGACGGTGAACGCCTCCGGCAGGAACAGCGGGGAGCGGGCACGGTAGCGGAACGAGGCGGGGGGCCGGTGCCGGCGGACGGTCAGGTCCAGCAGCAACGTGGCCAGCAGCGGCCCGTGGATCACCGGGTTCGGGTAGCCCTCGACGGCCCGGCAGTAGTCGGCGTCGTAGTGGATGCGGTGGCCGTTGAACGTGAGCGCGGAATACCGGAAGAGCGCGGTGCTGTCGAGCTGCCAGGTCTCGCTGAATTCCGCGTCGCCCGGCGCAGGTGGCCCTTCGTGCCCGGCCGGCCCGGCCGGCGGTTCCCGGTACACGATGGTTTGCGTCTCGGTGATCGCCGTCCGGCCGGCCACCCTGATCTCGTGGGCGACGTCGACGAAGTACAGCGGGCCGGTGCGGCCCTGTTTCTCCGAGATCGCGCGGATGGTCGAGATCTTCGTCGCCGTGGCGCCGAGCGGGACGGGGGAGTGGAACGCGAGGTCGCCGCCTGCCCACATGCGCCGGGACAACGGCACCGGCGGCATCGTGACACCGAGCGCGGGGTGCCCGTCGGCGCCGAGCTGCGACGCGCGAACCGTGTCGTGGAAGTACAGCCAGTGCCACGCGGGCGGAAGAGCGTCACCGGCTTCGAACAGCGGCGCGCGGTCGAGCGTGACCGCCAGCCCGTTCGCCGGTCCGGGGTCGAGCACAGTCGTGCTGGAACGGGTGGTCCCGATCCAGTCTTGCCAGTTCGTCTCCACTGTCATCGTCACGTTCCTCCATCGCCACGCTCGCGCCGGCCGCGCAGGTGGATCCATCTTGAACGAGCATGTTGCCTGAAGTCGAATGACAAGATTTCATTACCGTATGCCGAGGCGACATGGGGAGGACGGAAGATGGATTTCAAGCAACTGACCGCGGTCGTGACCGTGGCGGAGACGGGCAGCGTCACCAAGGCCGCGCACCTCCTGCACCTCGTGCAGTCCGCTGTCACGCGCCAGATCCTCGGCCTCGAAGAAGAACTCGGCGTACCGCTGTTCGACCGCTCCCGGCAGGGCATGCGCCCGACCGCAGCCGGCGCGAGGCTGGTGGAACGGGCACGCCGGGCGTTGGGTGAGCTCGAGCGGGCCCGCGCCGAGATCAGCCCGGTGCGCGGCGCCGTGACGGGCATCGCCCACGTCGGCATCCTGGGCGGCGCCATCGACCTGCTGGTCCCGCCGTTGGTCGCGGTCGTCGCGGAGAAGTACCCGCGGATCGATCTGCGCATCTCGACGGCGTACTCCGGCCATCTGCGCGAATGGCTCGACACCGGAGAGCTCGATCTGTCCCTGGTGTACAACCTCGACGACACCCCCGCGGTGCGCGTCATCCCGCTGCTGCGGGACCGGTTGTGGGTGGTGGGGCCGCCGGATGCCGGACTGCGTCCCGACCAGCCGGTCGACGTCGGCGACGCGCTGCTGCGGCCGTTCATCGTCCCGGTGCCCGGCCACGGGTTGCGGATCCTGTTCGACCAGGCCCGCCTGTCCGCGGGAGTCGAGCCCAACACGGTCGTGCAGGCGAACTCCATGGAACTGCAGAAGGTCCTGGTCAAGGCCGGACGCGGCTGGACCGTCCTGCCTGCCTCCGGCGTCGCGGCGGACTTGGCCGAAGGAACGTTGAGCGCGGCTCCACTGCGGAACCCCGAGATTCCGCGGACCATCGGCCTCGGCTTGCCGCGGACCGGCCGGACACCGCCGGCCGTCGAGGCGGTCGCGACGGAACTGGCCCGGATCATCCGCGCGGCCGTCGCGGACGGCGCGTGGCCCTCGGCACAGCTGCTCGACCGCTGACCGCGTGAGTGGCCGTCGTGGCGTCGGGCTAGGGGGCGTCGCGGAGATCCCCGGCCGAGCGCAAAGCCCATCGGGATCCACACCGGACGGTCGAACGGCAGAACCGTAGCTACGAGATCGGCCTGGCCGGATCATTCGTCACGGACAACCACGGCCATGGGGACACTGTGGACAGTCACACGCCGAGCAGTTTTTCCGCGTTGCCGTGCGCGATGCGGTGCTGGTCCTCGGTGGACAGTCCGGATTCGGCGAGGAACGCGGCCGCCCCGTCGTTGCCGACGAACGGGTAGTCGACGGAATGGAGGATCCGGTCCGCGCCGATCGTCTCGAGGCAGAACCGCAGCTGTGCCTGACTGAACATGCCTGACGGCGTGATGTGGGCGTTCTCCCGGAAGTACTCGGCGAAGGAGCGGTCCAGGCCGGTGATCCGCGTGGGCAGCTGGTCGTCGAGCCGGTCCAGGGAGAACGGGATCATCTCGCCCCAGTGCCCGAGGATCACCTGCAGTTCCGGATGCCGGTCGAACACCCCGGACAGCACGAGGTGCACGAAGTGCGTCGCGGTTTCCACGTGCCAGCCCCACGCGGCGGCCTGGAAGCGTGCGGTGACCACCGGATCGAGGCCACCGTAGGAGGCATCGGTGACCGCTCGCGGCGGGAGGCCGGGGTGGAGGTAGATCGGCGCTCGCAGCCGGGCCGCGGCGGCCAGCACCGGGGCGAACCGCGGGGCGTCGAGGAATTCGCCTTCGGTCCGTCCGGTGATCAGGGTGCCGACGAACCCCAGTTCGGACACGCACCGGGCCAGCTCGCGGGCCGCGGCTTCGGGCGCGGCGGTGCCGAGCGTGGCGAAAGCGGCGAACCGGCCGGGGTACGCGGCGACCGCCGCGGCAGCGGTGTCGTTGGCGTGGCGGGCCAGTTCGGGTGCGACGTCGGCCGGTGCCTGCTGCCCCCACAGTCCGGAAAGGACCTGCATGGTGATGCCGTGCCGGTCCATGTCCGCGATCCGGGCTTCGCCGAGTTCTTCGAGTTGTTCCGCCGGCGCCGCGGTGGCGGCGGTGGCATTGCCCTCGGCGGCCGAGTAGGCACGCACGAAACCGGGCCCCAGTTCGCGCATCACCGGGGTGCTCGCGGCGGTGAGGGCGGGGTCGGAGAAGTGCTCTTCCAGCGTGATGATCCGCACGGGGCCTCCTGGTCGAATTATTGGACAGGTTGTCCATTAATTCGATGTTAGGCTTCCGCCCCATGGCGCGCAACGACACCGAACCGGCCAAACGCGGACGGGGCCGTCCGCCGTCGGCCGAGGTGCGCCGCCGCATCCTCGAAACGGCGGCGGTCGTGCTGGTCGAGAACGGCGTCTCCGAGGTCACCTTCGACAAGGTGGCGCGCCGCGCCGGGGTGAGCCGGATGACGCTGTACAAGTGGTTCCGCTCGCCCGCCTCGCTGGCGCTCGCCGCGTTCGAGGACACCTACGCGGACTCACTGCGCCCCGAGTCGACCGGCGACCTGTGGACCGACCTGCGCACCCACCTGCGGGGGTTCGTGGCCGACCTGTCCGAGCCGCGCCTCGGCGCGATGGTCGCCGGGCTGCTCGGCTCCGCCCAGCACGACCCGGCGCTGGCCGGCGAGATTTCCGGCAGCTACACCCGGCCCCGCCGCGAAGGAGCCGCGGAACTGCTGCGCGCCGGCCAGGAACGCGGGCAGCTGCCGGCGTCGGTGGACGTCGAGGTGCTGGTCGATCAGCTGTGGGGTGCCTGTTACGCGCGCCTGCTGCTACCCGAGGGAGTACTGGACGAAGCCTTCGCGGACACACTGGTGGCGAATCTGCGTGCCTTGTCCGGTACGGATTGAGGGGCTCAGGACCGCGACCGGGCGGACGACCCCGGCTGCGGTCGCGTCAGCCCGCCCGGAACTTGTCGGCCACGCCCTGCTCCAGATAGTCGTCGGGCAGGTCGTGGACAACGAGCTCGGGCAGTTTCCGCTCGACGTGGAGCTGCCAGTACGCATCCGCCAGCGTGTCCGGGTGGGAGGCGGGGCCGCCCTGGCCGATGAAGGCCGCGATCGCTACGTGGGCGGCGTACACCCCGGTGCCTTCGAGCGCGGCGTGCAGGTTGAGCACGTAGTTGCGCAGGCCGCCGGTGGCGATCTGGATGTTCGCCACGTGCGGGGCGATGATGGGTCCGGAGCCCGCACCACTGGTGACCAGGATCGTGCCGGTGCGGCGCTGCAGCAGGCCGGGCAGGACCTGCTGAATCGTCGCGATGCCGCCGAGCAGGTAGAGGTCCAGCTGCGCCAGGACGGAGTCGACGGTGATGTCGATGGCCCCCACCATCGGTGCCGCGCGCAGGTCGGCCGGAGTCGGCGCGGGTGAGTACTCGACCACGTCGATCGGGCCGAGCCGCTCCTCCGCGGTGGCCAGGGCAGTCCGCAGGGCGGGCCGATCGGTGATGTCCGCCGGGAATGCCTCGACCTTGGAGCCGTGACCTGACAGGCTCGCCGCGACGCCGTCGAGCGTGGACCGGGTGCGCGCGATCAGTGCCACGTCGAACCCTTCGGTGATGAACCGGCGCCCGATCGCGTGCCCCAGTTGCGGACCCGCGCCGACGATGGCGATCGTGCTCATTCGCTCTCCTCAGCCAACGAAATCAGTGCCGCCGTGAACCCTTCGACGTCCACCTTCAAGCCGACGGCCATGCGTTGCTGCAGGCCGCTCACGGCACAGAGCACGACCTCGGCGCGCTGCAGTGCTTCCGCGCCGGGCTCGCCCGAGACGGTCCCCTCGATCAACCGGGCCAGCGTCGCGCACACCCGGGCGTGCCGCTCGGCGATCATCGCCTGGAGCGCCGGTGCCCCCACGGCCTTGGCCCAGACCTGATTGCTCAGCCCGCCGCGGTGCTCGTCGGAGGCCGCGGCGACCATCGCGCCGATCGCGTCCCTCAGCGTGAGTGCCGGCGCATCCTGTGCCACGAGACTGATGCCCATCACCCGCTCGGTCGCCGCCATGACGATGGCTTCCTTGCTGTCGAAGTAGCGGTAGACCGTACCTGTCGCGACGCCGGAGGCCCGGACGATGTCGGCCATGGAGGTCTCGGCGAAGCCGTTGCGGGCGAAAAGTTCCTGGGCGGCCGCGATGATCGCGTCACGGCGGCCGGTCATGCGCTGCTCGGTCATCTTGACCATGGCTCGGATCCCATCACGACGGCTTCTTCCCAGCATGAATGAACGTTCATTCCGCGTCAAGGGCGGCAGCTGAGCGGTTCACCGCCGCGGCGAGCTCGCGCTGGCGGCTAGCGATCTTCAGGGACGCCGGCAGCGGGGAGTACCGCGAACGTCTCCACGTGGTCGATGGCTGCCAGCAGAGCGTCTTTCACCGGGGTGATCTCGCGGGCGACCTGGGCGAGGAGCATGCCGCCCTGGAAGGCGGAGAGCAGGAGATGGGCCAGCCGGGTGGGATCGGCCTCGGCGCTGATGCGGCCGAGGCCCTGCATCCGTGCGAGGCCGTCTCGGAAGACGTTCCTCCATTGCTCGAACGCGTTCGCGAGTTCGGTGCGAACGTCCAGGTCGGTCTTGATGATCTCGCCGGCGAGCGAGCCGAGGGTGCAGCCTTCCTGGTAGGAGCGCTCGTAGGCGATGTAGTGGCCCGCCCACTCCCGAAGCGAGTCGAGGCTGTCGAAGTGGGCGAACCGTGCACTGCGATGGAACGTCAGGACACGCTCGGCCTGCCACTCGATGACCGCCAGGACGAGGCTTTCCTTGGTCGGGAAGTAGTGGTTGAGCTGCGACCCGCTGACGCCGGCGGCGCGGCGGAGCTGCTCGTTGTTCGTCGCGTGGACGCCTTTGGCGTAGATGAGCTCCGCGGCGTGCTCGAGGATGCGGGCTCGGGTCGCCTGCCCCTTGCCCGTGAGCTTCTGCGGTGCCCGGGCTTCCGATGTGACGTCCATGCCTCGCACAGTACCGCAAAGTGGGCTTGACAGCCCAGTCTGCGCCGTGTTGACTGCCGCAAGTGGGCTAGCCAGCCCAAAATGGCCACAGGGCCGTGACCGAGAGACATGCGGAGGCACCCCATGAAGGCACTCGTCGCGACGGACCAAAACGCGGAAGCAGCCGGGATCACGCTCGCGCAGCGTCCCGAGCCGACGCCGGGGATCAACGACGTCGTCGTCGAAGTCCATGCGTCGGGCTTCGTCCCCGCGGAGTGGGAGTGGCCCTCGACGTGGGTGGACCGCTCCGGACACGATCGGACTCAGGCGATCATCGGCCACGAGTTCGCCGGCGTGGTCTCCTCCCTCGGCTACGGCACGACAGGACTTTCGCTGGACCAGCGGGTCTTCGGGATCACCGACTGGCACCGCGACGGAACCCTGGCGGAGTACGTGGCCGTGGAGGCGCGCAACCTCGCACCGCTGCCGGGGAACGTCGACTTCACGGTGGGTGCGAGCCTGCCGATCTCCGGGCTGACCGCGTGGCAGGGCCTGGTCCAGCACGGTCGTCTCCGGTCGGGGCAGACTGTCCTCGCCCACGGCGCCGCCGGCGCGGTCGGGTCCGTGGTGACGCAGCTCGCCCGGGAGTTCGGCGCCTACGTCATCGGGACCGGGCGAGCGGCGGACCGCCAGGCGGCGCTCGACTTCGGCGCGAACGAGTTCCTCGACCTCGACCACGACGATCTCGACGGCATCGGCGGGGTCGACCTGGTCTTCGACGTCATCGGCGGTGCCGTCCAGCGGCGCTCGGCGAGCATCATCCGTCCCGGTGGGACGCTGGTGTCGGTGGTCGGGCCCGTCGAGGCTCGCCCTGCCGACGGCCTCGCGATCGACTTCGTCGTCGAGTCCGTTCCGGGTCAGCTGGTGGAGATCGTCGACCGGGTGCGGGACGGGCGCCTTCGCACGCACATCGGAACGATCGCGACCCTCGATGACGCTGTCCCCGCGCTGAACCCGGCCGAGCGACGCAAAGGCAAGACCGTCATCCGCGTGCGCCCCTGAACGTAGGCAGTTCGAAAGCGCACACCGGCTGTAACCTCGGGGCGGTGGTGAGCGACTCAGCTCCTGAGCGAGGAGCTGCCCATGCCACAGCGTGAAATCGTCGTCACACCGAGCCGGTTCGGGTGGCTGGTGCTGGCCCTCATCTTCGCCGGCACGGCCGTCGTGCAGATCTACCTGTTCTTCTCGACCGCGGCCAGCTGGCCGGCCTGGGCGGCGATGGTCCTGGGGGCGCTGGCCCTGAGCTGCTTCGTGAACTCAGGGCTGCATGCGGGCTCTCGTCTCGAGATCAAGAACGTGAAGAGCGGGGAGCCGGCTGGCTGAGGGGGTGGTCCGCCCCGTCGGCCGGTGGCGGCCCGGGTGAAGGGGCCGCCACCGGGCCGGTCAGGGACGGTGCTTGTGGCCGAGGCGGCGACGGCGGCCGGCGTTGCGTTCGTCGTGCAGTTCCTTCAACGAGCGCATCATCGCGTCCTCCTGCTGCATCAGCGGGTCGTGGCGCAGGTCCTTCCAGACCGACAGGCACAGCCCGACCATCACGAACAGGAACGGCACCGCGATCAGGATCGTGAGGTTCTGCAGGCCGGTCAGCGCCTCGTTGCCGCCGGCCAGCAGCATGACCGCCGCGACCGCGCCCATCAGCACACCCCAGAAGATCACCACGCTCTTCTTGGGGTGCACGCTGCCGCGCTGGGACAGCGTGCCCATCACCACCGACGCGGCGTCCGCGCCGGAGACGAAGAAGATCGACACCAGCAGCATCACCAGTATCGCGATCGGCACGAACCACGGCAGGGTCTCCAGCAGCTCGAACGTCGCCGACTGCGCGCTGCCCGCGCCCGCGATGTCCGTTCCGGCGCGCTGCCTGCTGATCGCCGCGCCGCCGAAGATCGCGAACCACAGCAGGCTCACGATGCTCGGGATGGCGATGACGCCGAAGATGAACTGCCGGATGGTGCGGCCGCGCGAGATGCGGGCGATGAACATGCCGACGAACGGCGTCCACGAGATCCACCACGCCCAGTAGAAGACCGTCCAGCCGCTGAGCCACGTCTGCATCTGCTCGCCGCCGGTCATGCCGGTGCGGCCGGACATCTCGGCGAACTCGCGGAAGTAGTCCCCGATCGCGCCGGGCACGATGTTGAGGATCAGCACGGTCGGCCCGACCACCAGCACGAACACCGCGAGCACCGCGGCGAGCACCATGTTGATGTTGGACAGCCACTGGATGCCCTTGGCCACCCCGGAAACCGCCGACGCGATGAACGCGACGGTGAGGATCGCGATGATCGCCACCAGCAGGCCCTTGCCCGGGTCGTCGATCCAGCCGACGGCGCCCATGCCGCCGCCGACCTGCAGTGCGCCGAGGCCGAGCGACGCGGCCGAACCGAACAGCGTGGCGAAGATCGCCATGACGTCGATCGCCTTGCCCAGCGGCCCCTCGGTGCGCCGCTTCCCGAGCAGCGGCGCGAACACCGAGCTGATCAGCTGGGTCCGGCCCTTGCGGAAGGTGCTGTAGGCGATGGCGAGGCCGACGACCGCGTAGATGGCCCACGGGTGCACGGTCCAGTGGAACAACGTGGTCGCCATCGCGGTGTGGACGGCTTCGTCGGAGTTCGGGGCCGCGGTCCCCGGCGGCGGGCTGGCCAGGTGCGAAACCGGTTCGTAGACACCGAAGAACATCAGCCCGATGCCCATCCCGGCACTGAACATCATCGCGATCCACGACGACGTCCGGAACTCGGGCAGCTCCTTGTCCTGCCCCAGCGGGATCCGGCCGTAGCGGCTGATGGCCAGGCACACCGCGAAGAGGACGAACCCGCTGGCGGTGAGCACGAAGGCCCAGCCGCCGTACGGGATCACGGCGTTGTTCAGCACGGTCGAGGCGACACTGGCGAGGCTCGCCGGGGAGAGGACGCCCCAGCCGATGATGGCGACCGCGAGCACGGCCGCGACCCCGAACACGACGCGGTCGGTGGCGGCCGGGCGGTCGGCCGCGACGTCGAGGGGAACGTGCTCGTCGGGCGAGTGCCCGGGACCGGTGGTGTCCGGTGCGTTGGCGACGTCCGTCGCGGCGGACGTCACCTCCTCTTCTTCCGCTTGCCTGCCGTCCTGCGAAGTCATGGTTCAGGCGCGCGCCAGGGGCGCACGATCTCCTTCCGCCCGAGTTGAGCCGTTTGTCCTACCCGGCACCCTAACCAGAAACGGGGTGCGCGGCAGAAAATGCGGACATCCGGGTTTGAAGCGGCGATCGTGGTGCTGACCTGCGGGGACGCGGGCCGGAGCGGTGATCCGCTCGGCTCGGCCGGTTTCCCCGGCACCGGTGAGTTCGGGGCCTCGGGTGCGTCATACGTGCACAGGCTGAAGTTCGCGGGGAAGGTGTGGTCCTGGTGACCGACGAAATGATCTTGGTGACAGGCGCGGCCGGCAGAGCCGGATCCGCGGTGATCAAGGCGTTCATCCGCCGAGGAGTGCCGGTGCGGGCCCTGGTGCGCGACGCGGCACGCGCGCCGGAGCTGGCCGGCCTGCCCGGTGTCACGGTGGTCGAGGGCGATCTGCGTGACCGGTCGGCGCTGGCTCCGGCCCTGGACGGGGTGAAGCGGGCGTTGCTGATCTCGTCGCCGCGTGCGGAGATGGTCGACGCGCAGATCAGCTTCATCGACGCCGCGCGGGCGGCGGGCGTGCCGCACGTGGTCAAGTTCTCCGGCCGGGAGGCCGGTGTCGGCTTCGACCAGGACGTGTTCCGCGGCACCCGCTGGCACGGCCGGATCGAGCGGTACCTGGAGCGGTCCGGGCTGGCGTGGACGCACCTGCGCCCCAGCCAGTTCATGCAGAACTACCTGCCCGGCACGGTCACCGGGGTGGACGCCGCGGCGGGGGAGCTGGTGCTGCCGATCGGCGACACGCGGCTGTCTCCGGTCGACGTCGCCGACGTCGCCGAGATCGCGGCCGGGCTGCTCACCGCGGGCGGCCACGAAAACCGCGCCTACGACATCACCGGCCCGGAAGCGCTGACGATGACCGAGATCGTCGAGCGCATCTCCGCAGCGACCGGCAGGCCGTTCCGCTACGTCGACGTGACGTTCGAGGAGCAGCGCCGCCGCTACGCCGCCGCCGGCCTGCCACCGCACGTGGTGGATCTGTTCGACGAACAGTTCCGGGAGCGCCGGCGCACCCCGGAGGCCCGGGTCGAACTGGCCGCGCACCACCTCTTCGGGGTGACGCCGACCAGCTTCGCGGACTTCGCTCGGTCTCACGCGGCCGAGTTCGCCGGGCAGGCGCGGTGAACGCCACGCATGCGCCGCGCGGTGCGGTGTTTCAATGATGACCATGCCGCTCGACGAACTGCGTGCCTTGCTGGCCCGGCATGCCCGGCCCGATCTGAGCACGGACATCGATGCCGTGCGCATCTTCCGCGCCGATCGGCCCACCCCGCCGACGCCGACCACCTACAGCAAGGTGCTGGCCGTCGTCGCCCAGGGCGTCAAACGGTTCGCGCTGGGCGACCGCGTCTACGAGCACCGCGCCGGGGAGTACGTCATCGCTTCGGTCGACCTGCCGGTGACCGCGCAGTTCCTCCGAGCCAGCCCGGAGGAACCCGCGCTCGGCTTCGGCCTGGACCTGCGGCCGGCCGCCGTCGCCGAGGTGCTGCTGGCCGCGGACGCCGGGCAGCTGCCGGAACTCGCCCCCGGTGCGGCGGCCGGTCTGGCCGTCAGCGCCGCGTCCGCCGAACTGCTCGACGCCGTCGTCCGTCTCCTGCGGCTGCTCGATCAGCCCCGCGACATCCCCGTGCTCGCGCCCCTGATCAAACGGGAGATCATCTGGCGGTTGCTGACCGGTGAGCAGAGCACCGTTCTGCGTCAGTTCGGCCTACCCGACAGCAGTCTCAGCCACATCGCCAGGGCCGTGCAATGGATCCGCGACAACTACGCGCTGCCCTTCCGCGTCGAGGAGGTGGCGCAGAGGGCGGGCATGAGCGTCTCCGCGTTCCACCGCAACTTCCAGGCCGTCACCTCGATGAGCCCCATCCAGTACCAGAAGCAGATCCGCCTGCAGCGTGCCCGGCTGCTGCTCGCCGCGGATCCCGGCGACATCGCCGGCATCAGCCGTCAAGTCGGCTACGAGAGCCCCGCCCAGTTCAGCCGCGAATACCGCCGCCAGTTCGGTGACCCGCCGAGCCGAGACGCCATCCGCCTGGGCGCGAACGTCCGAACCGGAGCATCCGGCAGTTCTCGGGACCGTTGACCAGAACTCGCGACTTCTTGTCCGATCCTGCCCGCCTGCCCTGTTGACGGGTCCGGCCGCGGGGGACTCGCTATAGCCTGCCCGGACAGAGGCACCTGAGGACGGCTCACGGCCGGCTGGTGTCCGGCAAGCGACGACGGGCGCGTGCACGACCGCACGCACTGTTGTCAGCCTGAGAGGACGGCGATGACCGACCACACCCGCAGCGAAATATCGTTGCGAGTCAACGAGATGACCCACCGGCTGTCCGTGGACAACCGCAGGACCCTGCTCGACGCGTTGCGGGAGGACCTCGGCCTCACCGGGCCCAAGAAAGGGTGCGACCACGGGCAATGCGGCGCCTGCACGGTGCTGTGCGACGGCCGGCGGGTGGTCTCCTGCCTGACCCTCGCGGTCGCCGCCGACACCACCTCGGTCACGACCGTCGAGGGACTGGCCACCGAGGGCGAGCTGCGGCCGATCCAGGAGGCTTTCCTGCGCCTGGACGGCTTCCAGTGCGGTTTCTGCACCCCCGGACAGCTCTGCTCGGCGGTCGGGATGCTCGCCGAACACGCCGCGGGCTGGCCCAGCGCCGTCACCGCCGTCGACGCACCGGACCAGGCGCCGGAACTGGACGAAACCGAAGTGCGCGAACGGATGAGCGGCAACCTGTGCCGCTGCGGGGCGTACCCGCCGATCGTGCGCGCGGTGCTCGAGACCGCGGCACGCGAGGGTGGTGCGGCGTGAGGGAGTTCGCCTACCAGCGCGCGGCCCAGGTGCAGGACGCGCTCACCGCGGTCGCCGGCGATGCCGGCGCCCGGTACCTGGGTGGGGGCACGAATCTCGTCGACCTGATGAAGTGCGGAGTCGAGGAGCCGACCCGGCTGGTGGACGTACGGCAGCTGCCGCTCGACGGTGTCCGCGACACACCGGACGGCGGGCTGGTCATCGGTGCGACCACGACGAACAGCGACGTGGCCGCGCATCCCGAGGTGCGCCGCCGGTTCCCGGCACTGACCCAGGCCGTCCTGGCGGGCGCGTCCGGCCAGCTGCGGAACATGGCCACGGTGGGCGGCAACCTGGTGCAGCGGACCCGGTGTGGTTACTTCGCCGACCTTTCCCAGCCGTGCAACAAGCGAGTGCCCGGCAGTGGGTGCGCCGCGCTCGGGGGAGTGCACCACAACCACGCGGTACTCGGCCACTCCGAGCACTGCGTGGCGACCCATCCCTCGGACATGGCGGTGGCGCTCGCCGCGTTGGACGCGGTCGTCCGCTACGAGACGCTCGACGGCGCCGGTGAAATCCCGTTGTCACGGTTCTACCTGCCGGTCGGTGACCGGCCGGACCGCGAAACCGCGTTACCGCCCGGCGCGCTGATCACCGCCGTCGTCCTGCCGGGGTCCGCGGCGGGCCTGCGGTCGCGTTACCGCAAGGTCCGCGAGCGCGCGTCGTACGCCTTCGCGACGGTGTCCGTCGCCGCCGCGCTCGACATCCGCGATGGCGTGGTGCGCGACGTACGCATCGCGCTGGGCGGTGTGGCTTCGCGTCCCTGGCGGGCCAGTTCCGCCGAGGCTCTGCTCCGCGGCGCCCAACCCACCGCCGACCGGCTCCGGACCTGCGCCGAGGAGGCGCTGAGCGAAGCCGATCCGTTGCGTGACAACGGGTACAAGGTGACCTTGGCGCGGAACCTGATCGCGGCCACGCTCGGTGAACTCAGTGGAACGGACCAGAACCGATGAGCGCGAACCCCGCTTCCGGCGCCGTCGGCGCGCCACGCCCCCGGACCGAGGGCCGGCTCAAGGTCACCGGTGCCGCCCACTACGCCGCGGACGTGCCGATGCCGGACCTGGCCCACGGCTGGATGGTGACCGGCACCGTTTCCCGAGGCCGGATCCGCGACATCGACGCCTCGGCAGCGCTCGGTATGCCGGGCGTGCTGGGCGTACTCGACCACCGCAACGCACCCCGCCTCAACCCCGAGGCCGGCAACTACTTCGGCCCGGACGGCAGCCTCCGGCTCCTGCAGGACGAGGCGATTCCGTACGCGGGCTGGCCCCTCGCGCTGGTGGTGGCGGAAACACCCGAGCAGGCCAGCGCGGCGGCAGCGGCGCTGCGGGTGACCTGCGACGTCGAACCGCACGATCTGGACCTGCGCCTGGAACACCCGGCCGCGCGGCCGGCGTCGACCGCCTTCGGCCCGGAGGCGGACATCGGCGACCTGGACGCGGAACTGGCGGCGTCCGCCGTGGTGGTCGAGGAGCGGTACCGCACTCCCGAGGAAAGCCACTCCGCCATGGAGCCGCACGCCGCGACCGTGTGGTGGGACTCCGGCCACGTGTACGCCGAGGACTCCAACCAGGGAGCGTTCAGCGTGTCCGAGGTCCTGGCCGCGTTGTGGTCCATCGACCGGGAGCGGGTGCACGTTCGTTCCGAGCACGTCGGCGGGGGTTTCGGCGGCAAGGGCGCCTGCGGCCCGCAGGTGGTGCTCGCGTCGATGGCCGGCCGGTGGTTCGGCCGTCCGGTCCGGATCGCCATGACCCGGGCACAGGTTTTCGAGACGACCTCGTCGCGGCCTCGAACGGACCAGGTGGTGACCATCGGCGCGGACGCCGACGGCCGCCTGCGGGCCATCCACCACCGGGCGGCCTACGGCCTCTCGCCGCTTTCGGAGTACATCGAGGCGTGCACCGAGCAGGCCAAGATCCTGTACTCGGCACCGGCGATCCGCACGCGGCTCACCGCCGTGCCCCTCGACATCCTGCCGCCCGCCTCGATGCGCGGCCCCGGCGCGACGCCCGGCTCGTTCGCCCTGGAGTCGGCGATCGACGAGGTCGCCGAGCGGCTGGACCTGGACCCCCTCGAACTGCGCCTGCGCAACCAGCCCGCCGTCACGCCCGTCTCGGGAAAGCCTTTCAGCACCCGCCGCCTGGTCTCCTGCATGGGCGAGGGCGCGCGCCGGTTCGGCTGGGCGGCGCGCGACCGGCGCCCCCGCCGCCGGCGCGAGGGCCCGCTGCTGGTCGGCAGCGGCATGGCCACCACGTCGTTCAGCGCCGGGGTGTTCCCGTCGAAGGCCTCGATCACCGCGGAGACGGACGGGACGTTCACGGTGTCGATCGGGGCGAGCGACATCGGCACGGGCGCCCGGACCGCGCTGACCGCGGTCGCCGCCGACGCGCTGGGAGCCGGCACCGAGCGGATCCGCATCCGGATCGGCGACAGCGATCTCGGAATGGCTTGGGGCGCGGGCGGTTCACGCGGCACGACGTCCTGGTCCTTCGCGATCACCGAGGCCGCGAAGGAACTGCGGGAGAACCTGGACGACCCGGTCCGGCCGATGACCGTGACGGTGGACACCAGCACGAGGATCGATTTCCAGCCGGCCACGGAACGCCAGACCTACAGCGCCGTCTTCGCGGAGGTCACCGTCGACCCGGCCACCGGCGAGGTACGGGTTCGCCGGCTGCTCGGCATGTTCGCCGTGGGCCGGGTGATCAACCCGCTGCTGGCGCGCAGCCAGGTGGTCGGCGGGATGATCATGGGGCTGTCCATGGCATTGCACGAGGAAAGCGTGCGAGACCCCCGCACCGGCCGGCTGGCGAACGGCGACTTCGCCGGCTACCACATCGCCGCGCACGCCGACGTGCCCGACATCGAGGCCGGCTTCGTGCCGGACTACGAACCCCAGGACCCGTCGGGGTTCAACGGCCTCGGTGAAATCGGCACGGCAGGCACCGCGGCGGCGATCGCCAACGCCGTGTGGCACGCCACCGGCACCCGCCAGCGGACCCTTCCGATCCGCCTCGACCGCGTGCTGGAGCAGACCACTGCCGTCGCTTCGCCTTCGCTGCGATAGCGGGCGGACAACCGCGCCGAGACTGGGAACCCCCGTCGCAGCGGTCAGTTCTCGTCCACGACGCAGCGGGCCAGGCTCAGTCTCCCGGCCGGGGTCGCAGGGTTCCGGCGAAGTCGTGCGGCCTGGCTGCCCCGGCGCAGGTCGAGGGCGTCCCGAAAGAGTCATTGGGGGCTTCTGGTGTCCCGAATGAGTCATTCGCGACGTCCGGATCGCGGGCTGCCTGCTCAGGCGTCAGCCGCCGGCCGTGCGCAAGCCGGCCGTCGCTTGGTGGGACAAGTTGGCCCAGGATGATCGAGCCGGTGGTCAGGATCCTGGCCTGATGTGGATCACCGGCGTGAACGGCTCGACCTTCATCGAACCTGCGCCGTGGGCCGGCTTCTCATCCGCCGGAACTGCCGGAAGCCGATTGATGAAGCGAAAGGCCGATACTCTCGATGAACCTCGACTCCTTGACGCCGGAAGACACCACTGTGGTGCTGGTCGACTATGCGGTCGGCTTCGCGAATGTGCTGCGCTCGCGTGATTTGGGTGAGCACATCAACAACGTGGTGGGGCTGGCCAAGACCGCGAAGCTGTACGGGAGCGGCTTGGTGGTGACCAACGGGGCCGATTCGACTTCGCTGGGCGCGTGGCGTGAGGGGTACGAGGTTACGTGGTGGAGGACGCCACTGCCACGACCGGCCGCCGGGCGCACGAGATGGCGATCCAGCGCATGGTCATGTCCGGCATCGTGCCGGTGACGTGGTGGTCGTCGGCGGCGGAGTTCCAGCTGGATCCGCGGTTCGCGGATTCGCCGGTGCGTGGCCGGCTGATGGCGGCGCACCAGCCGCTCATGATGATGAGCGGCCGGACGTTTTCGCGGGTGTCGCGGAAGGACACCGCTCGGCAGGCGAGCAGCCCTGAGCCGAAAATCCCGTGGAGGTCGTGGACACCACCCGTGATTCCTGCCGGGTGGCTCGGCCCTGCTCTCTGCTCGCGGTGTCCCGGCACACCGGCGCGGTGAGGCACGTCACTTGCTTCGAATTCGAATCAAAGCTACCTTGGGTCCAGTTGCTTCAACTTCGAAGCAAAACGCAGGAGCGAAAGCGAGACCCACCGATGAAGGCAGTGCGTTTCCACGAGTACGGCGAGCCCGGCGTCCTGCGCTACGAAGACGTCGAGCGACCGGTCCCCGGGGCCGGACAGGTCCGGGTCCGCGTCGCCGCGACGTCGTTCAACCCCATCGACGCGAGTGTGCGTGCGGGCACCATGCGCGGTCCCATGCCGGTGACCCTTCCGCACACTCCCGGCCGCGATGTCGCGGGCACGGTCGACGCGCTGGGTGAGGGTGTGGACGGCCTCGAGGTCGGCGCCGCGGTCATCGGGTTCCTGCCGATGACCGACGACGGCGCTTCCGCCGAGTACATCCTCGCGCCGGCCGACGCCCTGACGCCGGCACCCACGAGCATCCCGCTGCCCGACGCCGCCGCGCTGCCACTGGTGGGCCTCACCGCCTGGCGGGCGCTCTTCGACCACGGCAAGCTCCAAGCCGGCCAGCGGGTGCTGGTCAACGGCGCCGGGGGAGCGGTCGGCGGCTACGCCGTGCAGCTGGCCAAGAACGCCGGTGCGTACGTGATCGCCACCGCCGGCCCGCGCAGTGGTGACGCGGTCAAGTCGGCCGGTGCCGACGAGATCATCGACCACACCACCACCGGAGTGGCCGCGGCGGTGACCGAGCCGGTCGACGTCGTGCTCAACCTCGCCCCGGTCGACCCGGCCGAACTCACCGCGCTGGCCGCCCTCGTCCGCGGCGGCGGTGCCGTGGTGAACACGACGGTGTGGATGCCCGCCCCCAGCGACGAAGAGCGCGGCGTGCGGGGCATCGACCTGTTCGTCCGCGGCGACGCCGAGCAGCTGTCGCAGCTGGTGTCGCTGGTGGACGGCGGGAAGCTGCGCGTCGAGATCGCCGAGCGGGTGTCGCTGGCTCAGCTGCCGGCGCTGCACGCACGGGCCGCCGAAGGCGCGGTGCACGGCAAGGTCATCGTCGTCGTCCCGCCCACTGTCTGACGCCCACCCCGTTCCGAAAGGCAGTCGTCATGTCCCTCAGCTTGGATCCCGAAATCGCCGCGGCACTGGCCCCGATGGCCGGCGCGATGGCGGACGCCCCGCCGCCGGCGGTAGGTGACATCGCGGCACGGCGTGCCATGTGGGAGCCGATCATCGGCGCCGCGGGAACGGCCCAGCCGATCCCGGCCGACGTCAAGACGCGCGAGTACTCCGCGACCGCGGACGACGGCGCGCGGATCACGATGCGCTGGTACGCCAAGGACGGCGCGACACCGGGCCCGGCCGTGCTGTTCTTCCACGGCGGCGGGTACATCTTCGGCCACATCGACCTGTTCGACGGGCCGGTCAGCCGCTACGTCTCCGCCAGCGGCGTGCCGATGCTGTCGGTCGAGTACCGCCGCGCCCCCGAGCACCCTTATCCCACCCCGCTCGAAGACGCCTACGCCGCGCTGGGCTGGCTGCACGAGCACGCCGCCGAACTGGGCGTCGACCCCGAGCGCATCGGCGTGATGGGCGACAGCGCCGGGGGAGGCATGGCGGCCGCACTGACCATCCTGACCCGCGAACGCGGCGGCCCGAAGATCGCGCGCCAGATCCTGCTCATGCCGATGCTCGACGACCGCACCACCACCCCCGACCCGCACATCACGCCTTACGTGCTGTGGTCTTACGACGACAGCCGCACCGCGTGGCCCGCCCTGCTCGGCGACACCGCCGGCGGCCCCGACGTCCCCGCCACGGCCGCGCCGGCCCGCCTCGAAGACGCGACCGGCCTGCCCCCGGCCTACATCGAGGTCGGCCAGCTCGACGTCTTCCGCGACGAAGACACCGCCTACGCCACCAAGCTCAGCCGCGCCGGCGTGCCGGTGGAATTCCACCTGCACCCCGGCGCACCCCACGAGTTCGATTCCATCGCCTTCGGCTCCGACGTCGCCCGGCGCGCCCTCGCCGACCGGGTGCGGGTCCTCAAGTCGATCTGAGCCGCACCCGGACATCGTTTCCCCGCGCACCACGCAACGAAAGCTTGAAATCATGGCACTCCAGTTCGATCCCGAAGTAGCCGACGTCCTGGCCCGGATGGGCGGGACCGAGGCGTTCCAGCCTCCGCGCGACGACGTCGAAGGCCGCCGCGCCTTCTGGGAGCCGATCCTCGCCGCCTCCAGCGGCGCCCAGCCCTTCCCCGAAGACGTCAAGACGAGCGACAGGTACGTCTCCGCCGGCGGGGTGCCCATGCTGTCGGTCGAATACCGCCGCGCCCCCGAACATCCCTTCCCCGTCCCCATCGAGGATGGTTACGCGGCGCTGAACTGGCTGCACGAGCACGCCGCGGAGCTCGGCGTCGACGCGGACCGGATCGGCGTCATGGGCGACAGCGCCGGCGGCGGCATGGCCGCGGCCGTGTCGATCCTCGCGCGAGAACGCGGCGGGCCGCGGATCGCCCGCCAGCTCCTCGTCATGCCGATGCCCGACGACCGCACCGGCGCTCCCGACCCCCACCTCGCGCCCTTCGTCTACAACCACGGCGACCTCGTCGCCGGATGGCGAGCTTTCCTCGGCGACGCGGTCGGGACCCCCGGGGTGCCGCCGACGGCCGCCCCGGCGTGCCGCACGAGTTCGACTCCATCGCCTTCACCGCCGGCGTCGCCCGGCGCGCGGTCGCCGATCGGGTCAGAGTGCTCAAGTCGATCTGAATCGACGCCGTTCACCCGAGCAAGCTGCCACAAGAAGGAGTTCTCATGAGCGACAAGAAGATCATCGCGGTGCTGGGTGCCACGGGCGCCCAGGGAGGTGGCCTCGTCCGGGCCATCCTGGACGATCCCGGCGGTCCGTTCGCCGCCCGGGCGGTCACCAGGAACGCGGGCTCGGCGAAGGCCCGTGCGCTGGCCGAGCGTGGCGCCGAGGTGGTGGAAGCGACCCTGGACGACGAGGAGTCCCTGCGCAAGGCGTTCGAGGGCGCGCACGGCGCCTTCGTGGTGACCAACTTCTGGGAGTCCATGTCCGCCGACGTCGAACTGGCCCAGGCCGCGACAGCCGCCCGTGCCGCGAAGGCGGCCGGAGTGGCGCACGTCGTCTGGTCGACCCTGGAAGACACCCGCGAGGTCATTCCCGTGTCCGAGCAGCGGGTCCCGGTACTGCAGGACCGCTACACCGTCCCGCACTTCGACGCCAAGGCCGAGGCGGACGCGTTCTTCCGCGACGCGGGTGTGCCGACAACCTACCTGCGAAGCACCTTCTACTGGGAGGGATTCACCCAGGGCACCGGTCCGGCGCGGGGGGCGGACGGCCGGCTCGTGCTCACCTTGCCGATCGGGGAGTCCCGGCTGTCGGGCATCGCGGCGGAGGACATCGGCCGCACCGCCTACGGAGTGTTCGCCGCCGGCGACGAGTACGTGGGCAAGACCGTGAGCATCGCGGGTGAACACCTGACCGGCGCCCAGTACGCCGCCGCGTTCGCCGACGCACTGGGCGAACCGGTCGACTACCGGCCGCTCACGCACGATCAGTTCCGCTCGCTCGGACTGCCCGCCGGTGACGAGTTCGGCAACATGTTCCAGTTCTACGTCGAAGGCGAGCGCGACTTCGTCGGTGCTCGCGACCTGGACCTGGTCCGGTCGCTCAACCCGCGCCTGCAGACCTTCCGCAGCTGGCTGAACGAGCACATCGAGGCGGTCAAGCCGGCCTGACCGCCGTCGCGCAGCCCCGGATGCGGCCAAGGGGCGGCACAACGGCGGGAGGTCGAGACTTGTCCGGCGGTTTGTCTACTTTGCGCACACGTTACTGTTGTATGATGTGTCATATATCACGCTGAACCGTCAGCCCTTCGCGTCTCTGTGCACGTCGGTGGACCCAGCCCGCCCAGGCCTTTGGAGACCCAGTGGAATTCGATCGTCGTACGGCGCTGTCGATCAGCACAGTGGGCGCCGCCACCGCAGGACTGTCCGCGCTGGGGGTCTCTTCGGCGGGCGAAGCGAGTGCGGCGCTCGCCGGTCCGGCGACCGAGACCATGCTCCTCACCGGCTGCGACGCCGACCACACCGTCGACTGGGACTTCCAGGTCACGGCCGGCCGGCGCGCGGGGGAGTGGAGCCGCATCCCGACGCCGTCGAACTGGGAGTGCCACGGCTTCGGCAGTTACCACTACGGCGGAGACCTCGTCCCGGCGGAGAAGGGAAACTACCGGCACCGGTTCACCCCGCCGGCGTCCTGGGCGGGCCGGCGGATCTTCCTGGTTTTCGAGGCCGCGATGACCGACGCCGAAGTGCGCGTCAACGGTGTCTCGGCGGGACCGGTGCACCAGGGCGGCTTCTACCGCTTCCGCTACGACGTGACCGCTCTGCTCCGGCTCGGTGAGCCGAACCTGCTCGAGGCGACCGTCAGCAAGGAGTCGGCGGACAACTCGGTGAACGACGCCGAGCGCCGGGGCGACTTCTGGAACTTCGGCGGGCTCTTCCGGCCGGTGTCGCTGCAGGCGTTCCCGGCCGCCCGGATCGACCGCGTCGCGCTCGACGCCCGCGCGGACGGGACCTTCACCGCCCACGTCACGCTCGCCGGGGTGACCGCCGCGGGCCGGGTGGTCGCCCAGTTGCGCCGACTCGACGGTACGGCTGTCGGCGGCCCCTTCTCGGTCGCGGTGGCGAGCGGAGCCACCGGTGCGACCCTGACCACCACCGCGTCCCAGCCGGCGCTGTGGACGGCCGAGACACCGAACCTCCACCAGGTCGAGCTGACGCTCGCGAGCGCCACCGGCGTGCCGCTGCACAGCGTCGTCGAGCGCTTCGGGTTCCGCACGGTCGAGGTCCGGGCCGGTGACGGCGTCTACGTCAACGGGAAGCGGATCGTCCTCAAAGGAGCGAACCGGCACACCTTCTGGCCGACCTCCGGCCGGGCGTCGAGTCCCCGGCTCGCCCGGCTGGACATCGGGCTGATGAAGGATATGAACATGAACGCCGTCCGGATGTCGCACTACCCGCCGGACGCGTTCTTCCTCGACCTCTGCGACGAGCTCGGCCTCTACGTCCTGGACGAGCTGACCGGCTGGCAGCGCCGTTACGACGAAGGTGTCGGCGCCCCGTTGGTCAAGGCCCTGGTGGAGCGCGACGTCAACCACCCGTCGATCCTGTTCTGGGACAACGGGAACGAAGGCGGCTGGAACACCGCGCTGGACGACGACTTCGGCCAGTGCGACCCGCAGCGGCGGGCGGTACTGCACCCGTGGACGACGTTCAGCGGTGTCGACACCAGTCACTACCAGACCTACAACAGCACCGCGAGCAAGGCCGCCGGCGGCACGGTCTTCCTGCCGACCGAGTTCCTGCACGGCCTCTACGACGGCGGCGCCGGGGCCGGCCTGAACGACTACTGGAAGCTCATGGGCGGGTCACAGCGTTCGGCGGGCGGGTTCCTCTGGGCGCTCGTCGACGAAAGCGTCGTGCGTGACGACCGTGGCGGGGTCCTCGACACCAACGGCAGCCGCGCTCCCGACGGCATCCTCGGCCCGTACCGCGAGAAGGAAGGCAGCTTCTTCACGATCAAGGACATCTGGTCGCCCGTCCAGCTGGCCAATCCGTCTTACTACGACTCGGTTTTCCCCGCTTCGTTCGACAAGACGGTGAAGCTCGTCAACCGGTACGACTTCACGAACCTCCGGACGTGCCGGTTCGGCTGGCAGCTGCTGGCGTTTCCCGCGCCCGGCGCGGGACCCGGTCACCGGATCCTCGCCCAAGGCCAGGCGGAGGCGCCGGACGTCGCGCCGGGAGCCACCGGCGCGCTGGCGCTCGGCCTGCCCGCCGACTGGACCGCCGCCGACGCGCTGCAGCTCAGCGTCACCGACCCGACCGGCCGGACCATCACCGGGTGGACGTGGCGCATCCGCAAGGCGCCGGACTACGCCGCCCTCTTGGTCCGCCCGGCGACCACGGGGAGCGTCACCGCGGCCGAGACCGCCGGTGACGTGACGCTCATCGCCGGGGCCACCAGGATCACCATCAGCAAGTCCAGCGGGCGGCTGAGCGGCGTGCGCCGCGGCAGCACGCCGGTGTCGCTGGCCAACGGTCCCGCCCCGGCCGGGGGAGCGGCCACGCTCACCGCGTTCAGCCACTTCCGCGACGGCACCGGCTGGGTCGCCCAGGCGGACTACAGCGGCGATTTGACGTCGGTGCGCTGGCGGCTGGACGCCAACGGCTGGCTGCGGCTGGAGTACCGCTACCGGGCCACCGGCGACCACGACCACCTCGGCGTGAACTTCGACTACCCCGAGGCCGACGTGCGAGGCCTCACCTGGCTCGGGGACGGGCCGTACCGCGTCTACAAGAACCGGCTGCGCGGTGTGCAGCCCGACGTCTGGCGCAAGCCGTACAACGACACCGCGACCGGGGCGAGCGGGTTCGTGTACCCGGAGTTCAAGGGCTACCACGCCCGGACCTGCTGGGCCGTGCTCGAGACCACCGAAGGCGCGGTCACGGTGGTCGCCGCGGAAGAGGGCTTGTTCCTGCGGCTGTTCACCCCGGCTGTAGGACCCGACCCGCAGAACGCCGTGGTGACCTACCCGGCCGGCGGCATCTCTTTCCTCGACGGCATCGCGCCGATCGGAAACAAGTTCCACGGCGTCGCGTCGCTGGGGCCCGAGAGCCGCCCGAACGCCGCCGCCGGCGACTACCACCGCACGGTGTACTTCCGTTTCGACGCGTGAGGTATCCCGAGCCGACCACAGTGAAAGGCCGACAGAATGGTTCCCTCGAACGTCCGCCGCCTGCGCCTCGGTGTCCTGGCCGCGGTGATCGCCACCGTCGCCGCCGCGGCGCTGGTGGCCGTGCCCGGCGCGGCGGCGGCCGCCGGCTCGACCGTGGTCGGCGTGGCGTCCGGGCGGTGTCTGGACGTCGTCGGCAACAGCACCGCCGCGAAGGCGCGCGTCAACATCTACGACTGCAACGGGCAGGCCAACCAGGCGTGGACGTTCACGCCGGCGGGCGAGCTGCGGGTGTACGACCCCGCGATGTGCCTCGACGTCGCCGGTGCGAGCACCACCGCACCCGCCGACGCGCAGATCTACCCCTGCAACGGCGGCGCCAACCAGAAGTGGCGGATCACCGCCGACGGCGCCATCATCGGTGTGCAGTCGGGCCTCTGCTTGGACGTCACCGCGGCGGGCACCGCCAACAGCACCCTGGTCGGGTTGTGGACTTGCACCGGGGGAGGCAACCAGAAGTGGCGGACCACGCTCGGTGCCGACACCCAGCCCCCGAGCGTGCCGGGCAACCCCCGGGTGAGCGACCTGGTCTGCGACGCCGTCACGTTCTCGTGGAACGCGTCCACCGACAACGTGGGCGTGGCGTTCTACGACGTCTACCACGACGGCCAGTCGATGAAGTCGGTCAGCGGGAGCACTCTGTCGACGAGCCTCACGGTCGTCGCCGGCGCGACCTGGGGCCTGTACGTCAACGCGCGTGATGCCGCGGGCAATGTGTCGCAGGCCAGCACGACGGTTTCGATCACGCCGCCGCAGTGCCAGCCGGACGACCAGGCGCCGAGCGCGCCCACGAAGCTGACCGGCGCCGCGTCCGGCACGACGGTGACGTTGAACTGGACCGCGGCCACGGACAACATCGGCGTCCGGGCCTACGACGTCTACCGGGGCGGCGCCAAGGTCGGTGCCGTCACCGGGACCGCCACCGCGCCGCCCGCGACGACCTTCGTCGACAGTGGCTTGGCGGCGAACACGAGCTACCAGTACTACGTCGTGGCTCGGGACGCGCAGGCGAACGTGTCGCCGCACAGTGCGACCACGACCGTGACCACCGGCGCAGCCTGTGGCGACTCCGTGTGCGCGGTGACGCAGATCGCCACCGACACCGACATCCCGTGGGGCCTGGTGACCCTGCCCGACGGCACGATTCTCTACACGCGGCGCGACGCCCACGACATCGTCCACCTGAACCCCGCCACCGGGGCGAAAACGTCGGTGGGCACGGTCCCCGGCGTGGACAACACCGACGGTGAGGGCGGGCTGCTCGGCCTCGCCATCTCGTCCGGCTTCGCCGGTGACCACTGGCTCTACATCATGCACACCTCGCCGACCGACAACCGGATCGTGCGGATCAAGCTGGAGGACGACCGGCTCAGCACGGCCACGGAACAAGTTCTGGTCAGCGGGTTGCTGCGCAACAAGTACCACAACGGCGGCCGGCTGCGCTTCGGTCCCGACGGCAAGCTCTACGCCACCACCGGTGACGCCCAGAACGGTAACAACGCGCAGAACACGGCCGGCCTCAACGGAAAGATCCTGCGCCTCAACGCGGACGGCACCGTGCCTGCGGACAACCCCTTCGGCAACTACGTGTGGAGCTACGGCCACCGCAACCCGCAGGGACTCGCGTTCGACTCCCAGGGACGGTTGTGGGAACAGGAGTTCGGCGACGGGATCATGGACGAGACCAACCTGATCACCAAGGGCGGCAACTACGGCTGGCCGGCGTGTGAAGGCACTTCCGGAACGTGCGGCACCGCCGGCTTCATCGCCCCGAAGCACACCTACCCCACCTCGGAGGGGTCCTGCTCCGGCATCGCCATCGTCCGCGACGTGCTCTACGTCGCCTGCGAACGCGGGACGCGGATGTACCGGGAAGTGATCAGCGGCAGCGACCTGACAGGAGTCCAGGCGTACTTCAACGGCACCTACGGGCGGTTGCGCACCGTGGAGCCGGCCCCGGACGGCGGCCTGTGGCTGACCACCACCAACACCGGCGACAAGGACAGCACTCCCGACAACAGCAACGAGAAGGTCTTCCACGTCGCACTGGGTGGGGGACAGTCCTAGACCGACAACGAAGCCGACTCGTCAGGGCGTCGCTGAAACGCGGCCGGTCACCACGGATCGTTTCGCTGCGGCTATGTTCGCTTCTTGCCGGACTTGGTGTGTAGCCCGTCCAGTACGAGGGTGATGACACCGTCGGCTTCGGTGCGCCACCCGGGGCGGTCGTGGGCCGCGCCGATGCCGTGCAGCGCCATCATCACGGCACCGGCGTCCACGTCGTCGCGGACGGTGCCCTCCTGTACGGCGGCGGCCACCAGGTCGGTGACCGCTTGTTCCAGCGCCCGGCTGCCCTCGGCGAGAGCACCCGAGCGGTCGGCCCACAGCGTGGCCAGCGTCCGGGCCAGGCCCTGATGGGCGGCTATGTGGTCGACCATGTCGCGCAGGAAGGTCGCCAAGGCCTCCGCCGCGGGCAGCGTGGCCTGTAGCCGGCGGGCGCGGTCGCACAGCGCGGCGACTTCCCCGTGGTAGACCGCCTCGGCCAGCGCTTCCCGGGTGGGGAAGTGGCGGTACAGCGTGCCCGTGCCCACCCCGGCCAGCCGGGCGAAGTCATCGAAGCGCAGGTCGAAGAAACCGCCGGCGTCGAAGACCTCCCGGGCCTTGGCGAGCAGGGCGTCACGCTTGCGCTGGGCGTCGGCCCGCAGCGGCTTGTCGGCGGTCATGCGTTCCCTCGCGTTGACAAATGGAGATGACCTCCATATTCTTCCAGAAGTGGAGATGATCTCCATATCAATCGTACCCCACGAGGTGCCCTGTGAAGATCCTGATGTTCGGCCGAGGCGTGATCGCCACCGTCTACGGCTGGGCCCTGCACCACGCGGGACACGACGTCGAGTTCTACGTCCGGCCGGGCCGCGCGGCGACGTACGGCGACGCGGTGGACCTCGACCTGCTCGATACGCGGCGCCGGGTGTGGGGGCAGCGCGTCGTCGAGAAGTGGCCGGTGCGCTACCGCGAGGAGCTGAAGCCGGACCACGACTTCGACCTGATCGTGCTCAGCGTGCCGCACCACCGCCTCCCCGAGGCGACGGCCTTCCTGGCCCCGCGGGTCGGCCAGGCCACCGTGCTGGTCTTCGGCAACGTCTGGACCGAGCCGCAGGACGCGATCGGCGACCTCCCCGCCGACCGGGTCGCCTGGGGCTTTCCCCAGGCCGGTGGCGGTTTCGACGCGGACGGTGTGCTCCGTGCGGGGCTGCTGCCGTCGGTCGTCTTCGGCACCCTCGGCCGGCCCCCGGCCGACCGGGAGCGGGCCGTGCGCCAGGCGTTTCGCGAGGCCGGGTTCCGGCTCAAGGAGCGGCCCGACTTCCGCGGCTGGCTGTGGGTCCATTTCGTGTCGGACGCCGGCCTGTTTTCGCAGGGCCTGAAGCGGGGTTCCCTGTCCGAGCTGGTCGGGGCCAGGGGCGACCTGCGCGAGGGGCTGCTGGCCGGCCGGGAGCTGCTGCCGCTCCTCCAGGCGCGCGGCGTCGACCTGCGACGGCACCGGGGCGGTGTGCTGCCGTTCCGGGCGCCCACCTGGCTGACGGCCCCCGCGCTCGCCTGGCTGACCGCTCATGTCGCGCTCGCGCGGGTGAGTCTCGCCGCGCACTCCGACCCCGACGCCGAGGAACCACGTGAGGTCTGCCGGGACACCCTGGCCGAAGCACGACGGCTGGGTATCCCGGTACCGCGGCTGGAAGCGGCGGAACCGTATTTCGCCCGTGAGCGGAAGGAAAAGTCATGACCACCGCCGAGAAACACGAGTTCCCCATGGCCCGCACGTGCCCGTTCGCGCCGCCGCCGGCGTACGAAGAGATTCGCGAAGGAGAGCCGGTCTCGCGGGTGCGCCTGCCCGACGGCGGGCAGGCCTGGGTGGTCAGCCGCCACGAAGATGTGCGAACCGTGCTGAATGACCGGCGGTTCAGCGCCGACCGGCAGCATCCGGACTTCCCGGCGCTGGTCGAGGGCGAGGCGGCGTCCCGGCGGCCGGACGAGGAGCGCATGCTGATCGCAATGGACGCGCCCGAGCACGGGCCGGCGCGCAAAGCCGTGCTCGGCGAGTTCACGGTGCGCCGGCTGGAGGCGCTGCGGCCGCGGATCCAGGAGATCGTCGACCGGCGGATCGACGCGCTGCTGGCCGGCCCGAAGCCCGGCGACCTGGTGGAGGCGCTGTCGCTGCCGGTTCCGTCGTTGGTGATCTGCGAGATGCTGGGTGTGCCCTACGCCGACCATGAGTTCTTCCAGGAGCACACGGTCAAGGTGATCAAGCAGTCGACACCGCCCGAGGAGCGGTGGGCGGCCATGGCAGCCATCCAGGGCTACATGGCCGATCTCATTCAGCAGAAGGAAAAGAATCCGCCGGACGACCTGCTCGGGCGGCAGATCGTCAAGCTGCGCGCGGACGGCACCTACCGGCGGGCGGCACTGGCCGGCATGGGCTTGCTGCTGCTCGTGGCCGGCCACGAGACGACGGCGAACATGATTTCGCTGTCGACTGTGGCGTTCCTGCGCAACCCGGAGCAGCTCGCGATGATCAAGGCCGACCCGGGCACCACACTGAACGCGGTCGAGGAAATGCTGCGGTACTTCACGATCATCGACGTGGCGACGGCCCGGCTGTGCGTCGAAGACATCGAGGTCGGCGGTCAGCTGATCCGCGCCGGCGAAGGCGTGCTGGCGCTCGGTTATTCGGCCAACCGGGACCCGCGGGCGTTCGAGAACCCGGACGAGCTCGACATCGAGCGCGGCGCGCGCCACCACCTCGCGTTCGGGTTCGGGCCGCACCAGTGCCTCGGCCAGAACCTGGCCCGGATGGAACTGCAGATCGTGTTCGACACGCTGTTCCGCCGCGTCCCCACGTTGGAGCTCGCGGTGGATGTCGACGAGCTGCCGTTCAAGGACGACGCGAACATCTATGGCCTCTACCAGCTCCCGGTGACCTGGTAGCGGACGAACTGTCGAAGACCGCGAACCCAGGGGCCGCCCGGCCGGTGCCCGGAAACGGCCGGGGCCACCGGTGGCACTCGAGTGCGCAGCGTCGCGTTCTCGCACCACCGATTCACCCGGGCGATGTACGCCGCGCGGCCGCGGCCGCCTGCCACGCATGCCCTGCCGGCTGAACTCCGGAACACCGCCCGGGCATGTCAGGATGCCTTGATGTCACCTCGCCCGCGTGCCGTCGATCCGGTCCGGCTTGCCCGGTGGTGCGGGCAGCAGCTGGGCAGCCCGCCGGCGGAGGAGATGTTCAGCTCCGGGTTCCTGTCTGCCGTCATCGGGCTGCGGCTGGCCGACGGCCGAGAGGTCGTGGTCAAGGTACGTCCGGACTCGCCGCGGATCGCGGCCTGCGTCGAAGTCCAGCGCCGCCTGTTCCAGGCCGGCTATCCCTGCCCCCGGCCGCTCACCGGCGCCGTGCCTTTCGGTGGCGACGTCGCCACCGCGGAGGCCTACGTCCCCGGCGGTGCGCTGCTCCCGAGTGCGGAGCACGCGGCCGAGGCCTTCGCCGAGGCGTTCGCGCGGCTGATCCGGCTGGCCCCTCGGCCGGCCGAGGTGCCCACGCTCGATCCGGCGCCGTCGTGGGCAGCCTGGAACCACGCCGGGGACGGGTTGTGGCCGTGCCCGGAGGAAGACCCTGATGTCGACCTCGACGAGGTGGCCGGGCCGGCGTGGATCGACGATGCCGGGCGCCGTGCCCGGAACCGGCTGCGAGACAACGGCTCCCCAGCGGTGCTCGGCCACTGCGACTGGCTTGCCGGCAACCTGCGCTGGAGCGGGGAAGCGCTGCTGGTGGTGCATGACTGGGACAGCGTGATCGCTGAGAGCGAAGCCGTCTTGGTCGGCTTCGCCGCCGCGCTGCATTCGACCGTCAGCGTGGACGAACTGGCCACCGTCGAGGACACGGAGCGGTTCCTCGACGCGTATTGCCGGGCGCGGGGCCGGGAGTTCGGCGCCGGCGAGCTCCGGCGGTCGTGGGCGGCGGGCGTCTGGACCAGGGCCTACGACGCCAAGTACCAGCACGCGGCCGGGCGGCCCATCACCTCACTGACGGAGGATGAGGCTCGCGAGCGGCTCCGTCGTGCGGCGTCGCCGCGGTGCTGCTGAAGACGTCGGCGTCCCACCGTACCCGGGGCGGAGCGGAGCCGGCCGCCGCTCACGCACAGCGTCCGCCGCGACGTCACCCGATCCACAGTGCGAGCGGCTCCGAATCCCGTTCCGGCATGGATTCCTCACAGCGGCGAGAGGTGGGAAACGATGAGCCACGGACGGGAACTGGTGGACGAGCGGGACGCGGCCCGCCGGGTCGACGAGGTCACCAGCGCGCTGGAGCAGCTGACCGCGGCGCTGGACGAGGACGAGCGGCTGCCGGTGATCCTGCAGCGCGTGTGCCGGCAGGTCGCGCACGCGGTGCCCGACACCGAGCTGGCCAGCATCACGCTGCTGCGCGAGGGCGCCCCCTACACCGTCGCGGCCACCGGCGACGGGGCCGCGCTGCGCAGCGCCCGCCGCTACACCGCCGCCCAGGAGACCATCGAGCAACTGCGCACGGCCCTGTCTTCCCGCGCGGTGATCGACCAGGCCAAAGGCATCCTCATGGCGCTGCACCGCATCTCCGCCGACGACGCGTTCGGGCGGCTGGTCGAGCAGTCCCAGAACACCAACCTCAAGCTGCGTGACGTTGCCGAGCAGTTCGTCACCGACGTGCTCGACAACCCGGGCTGAGCTCCCCGATCGGGCGAACGCGATCACTTTTCGCCGGTCGAAAAGCGTCTGTGGGCTAACGCGTGACGAACACCGAGCGACGAAGACACCAGGGGATCCCGGCGTGGCCCCCGAGGGAAGAGGAACCGGACGGATGAACATGGTGACCGAACCGCCGGGCGAGCGCGACCCCGTGACGCCCGGCCGCCCCGGCTCCGAGGTGGTCACCGTCCGGGCCGGGGCGGAGCTTCCCGATGCGCGCGTCGCGACGGAGACCTTCGCGCCCGCCTGGGACGCGCCTGCCGGTGCCGAGATCGTCATCGACCTGTCGGCCGTGACCTACCTGCCGCTGGAAGCCGTCGTTCCGCTGGTGACCCTGGCCCACCACCGCGAGGCTCGGGGCGGCGCGGTGCGGATCATCACCTCACCGCAGGCCCACCGGAAGCTCACGCTGCTCGGGCTGCACGCCGTGCTCACGCTCCACCCCGTCGGCTGAAGACACCACCCGTATGGACACTTCGCGGCTCAGGTCGCGGTGCGCCCACCGTCCACGTCGAGGATGGCGCCTTGCACGAAACTCGCCTCGCCGCCGGCGAGGTAGGTGATGGCGGCGGCGATCTCTTCGGCCGCCGCCGGCCGTCCGGCCGGTGCCGCGGCGGCCATGCGGTCGAGTCCCGGCCCGAAGCTCCGGGTCCCTTCGGTTCGGGTGGGGCCCGGGCTGACCGCGTTGACCCGCACGCCGTCCGGCCCGAACTCGGCGGCCCAGGCTTTGGTCAGCAGGGCCAAGGCGGCCTTGCTGGAGCCGTACACGGCGAAGCCGGGCATCCCGAAACGGGCGGCCATGCTCAGCACGTTGACGATGGTCCCGTGGCCGCGGGCGGCCATGGCGGGTGCCAGTCCGGCCACCAGGAGCAGCGGTGCCCGGACGTTCACCGCGTAGACGGAGTGCAAGTCGTCGTCGTGGACGTCGGCCGTCGGTGCCGGGGGCGGATAGACGGCGGCGTTGTTGACGAGGACGTCGACGTGTCCGCCGCCGAGGTCGGCGGCTTGGCGGGCCAGGGCGCGCACCGAACCGGCGTCGCCGAGGTCGGTGGCGAGGAAGTCGGCCTTGCCGCCCGCACGGCGGATCGCGGAGACGACCGCGTCGCCTCGGGCGGTGTTCCGCCCGCCGACGATCACATGGGCGCCACGTCCGGCGAGCGAGACCGCCACCGCCCGGCCGATCCCGCTGGTGGCGCCGGTGACGAGGGCCGTGGAACCCGGCAGGTCGGTAGTCACTCGAAGAAGTCCTTTCGGTGGTGCACGGGAAAGTTCAGGCTCGGTCGTGGACGGTGATGGCATAGCCGTCGGGGTCGGTGAAGGTGAACGTTCGCCCGAACGGGCCGTCGAAAGGCGCCACCGTGATCGGGACGCCGCCGCCGGCCAGCCGGTCGTGCAGCGCTTGCGGGTCGTCGGCGCCCAGCCACAGGACGACCCCGGCACCGGGATGGGGGGTGACGGCGTCGAGGTCGACGCCGGGCAGCGCCTCGCGGACGGCGAACGCGGGCGTCGTGGCGAAGACGACGGCGTGCGCAGGAGCGCCCGGCACCCGCTGCAGCCCGAGCTGGGATGCGTAGAAGTCCGCGGCGCGGCCGAGGTCGCGAACCTGCAGGCCGATGAAGTCGGGGCCACTGACGGTCATGCCATCTCCTCCGAGAGTGTGTCAACATGCTGACACGCCCATCTTGTGTCAGCATGTTGACATGAGTCAAGAGCAGATTCTTCAGCCGGTCGACGAGTCGGTCGGGTACATGCTGAAGAAGGCGTCCACCGCGCTGCGCTCGGCGATGGATCAGGCGCTGCGGCCGCTGGACCTGACAGTGCCGCAGTACGCGTGCCTCGAGGTGCTGCGACAGCGGCCGGGGCTGTCCGGAGCAGAGCTGGCCCGGGCGGTCTTCGTCTCCCGTCAGTCGATGAACCTGGTGCTGAAGGGCCTGGAAGACCGCGGATTGCTGACGCGGCCGCCCGTGTCCGGCCACGGCAAAGCCTTGCCGACGGAGCTGACCTCCGTCGGCCGGGAACGGTTGCTGGCCGCGAGTCAGGTGCTCGGCGTCGTGGAGCACAAGATGCTCGCGGCGTTGGCGCCGGCCGCCCGGCGTCGGCTGTGCGCGGACCTCGCGTCCATCGCGGCCGCACTGGGCGACGAGGCTGGGCCAGGCGGAAGCTAGCGGCTACGGCAGAGCGTCAATCTCGAGAGACGCTCTTCACGCGTCAGGTCAACCGGGGGTCTCGCGGATCCGCAGGCGGCTGGGGTGGCCGGAACGAAGGCGGGTCACAGCTTCTTGAGCCGCCGCCGGTTGACCGTCAGGACCTCGTCCGACAGGTCCGGGGCCGCGTCGGCGATCGCCCGGGAGAGGAGCAGTGCGCCGACCATCTGGCTGAACAGCGCCACCGCGCGCTCGCGGGCTTCGGCGGGCGTGAGTTCGGTGCCGGACTGGCGGGCGCGGTCGAGCAGCATGTCGGTGATGGTGGCGAAGTAGCCGTCGAGCCCGCGCCGGTATTCGGCCTGGGCGGCGGCGCCGTGGCGGCCGGCGTCGGAGACGAGGGCGGCCGAGGCGCAGCCGATCTCGGGGTGGTCGCGGTGCTCGGCGTTGACGTACTCGTCGATCATGTCGTGCAAGGCCGCGCGCGCCGAGCGGGGATGCGCTTCGCGGATGGCGTCGAGCGTCGCGAGCGAGTCGGTGAAGCCCTGGTGGAGGACTTCGAGAGCGAGGTCGTCCTTCGAGGCGAAGTGGTTGTAGAACCCGCCGTGCGTCATGCCGGCCGACTTCATCAGCTCCTCGATGCCGATGCCGTCGATGCCGCGCAGCCGGAATCCCGCGCCGGCCGCGTTGACGATCTTCTCGTGGTTGAGCCGCTTCTGCTCCTGCGTGATGCGGGGCACGTCGACCACCTCCCTGGCGAGCTCGCTACCGATGATACTCATCATCAAACCGAGTGTCCACGGAGGAGCCCGGCTTGACAGTTAATGATGACGACTGCAATCATAAATTATGATGATGAACGTCATCGAAGACTGAGGGGACGGTCATGGACTTCGGAACCATCGGCGCCGGGACGGTCGCGCAGGCGATCGCGGGCCACCTCGTGACGGCCGGCCACCAGGTGACGCTCGCCAACAGCCGCGGCCCGGACACACTGCTCGACGTCGTGACCCGGCTGGGGCCGCTCGCGAGCGCGGGCACCCCCGCGGAAGCGGCCGCCGCCGACATGGTCTTCCTCGCCGTGAGGTGGCCGCAGGTCGGCGACGCGCTGGCCGGGCTGCCCGAGTGGGACGGCCGCATCCTGGTCGACACCACCAACACCTTCGCCGACCTCGAGGCCGGGACGGCGAGCGAGCTCGTCGCCGACCGCGCGCCGGGCGCGCGCGTGGTCAAGGCCTTCAACACCCTCCACGCCCCGTACATCGCCGCCGATCCCCGGCACGCGGAAGGACGGCAGCTGCTGTTCCACGCCGGTGACGACAAGGCCGCCAAGGCGGATTTCCACGCCGTCGCCGACGCCCTCGGATTCGCGCCGGTCGACGCCGGGACGCTGCGCGAGGGCGGCCGCCTGATGCAGGTCGGCGGCCCGCTCTCGGCACTGCACGCCCTGAAGCAGGACTGAAGCCATGAAAGCCTTGGCCTATGAGAAGGCACACGCGCTCGACGCGTTCGCCATCGAGCTGACCGAAGTCGCCGAACCCCGGCTGCGCGACGGTGACCTGCTGGTCGAAGTCCGGGCGATCGGCATCAACCCGGGCGAAGCCGCGATCCGGCGGACGCGCAGCGCCGAACCCGGCGGGCGGGTCGTCCTCGGCTGGGAGTTCGCCGGGGTCGTCGCCGCGGCCGGGCCCGCGGCCACCGGATTCGCGGCCGGGGACCGGGTGCTGGGTACCGGCGACTTCACCCGCGACGGCAGCTGGGCCGAGCGCGTCGCGGTCGACCACCGGGTGGTCGCCAAGATCCCGGACCGGCTCGCGTTCACCGACGCCGCGTCGCTGCCCATCGGTGTCCTCACGGCCTGGGAATCGCTGTTTCGCGACCAGGACGCGCTGCTGCCCGGTGTCGGCCGCGTGCTCGTCGTCGGTGGAGCCGGCGGCGTCGGGTCGATGGCCACGCAACTGCTCAAGGCCACGACCCCGGCCTTCGTGATCAGCACGGCCTCGCGGCCCGAGTCGCGGGAGTGGGCGACGGCGATGGGTGCCGACCTGGTCGTCGACCACCGCGGCGACCTGGCCGGGCAGCTCCGCACGGCGGGGATCGACCACGTCGACCTGGTGTTCTCGACCTCGGGCACCAGCGGCCACCTGGGGGCGATCGTCGAGGTGCTGCGCCCTTTCGGTCACCTGGCCGCCATCGACCTCACCGGCTCCTTCGACCCGGGGGCCTTGACGGGCAAGTCGCTGTCGCTGCACAGCGAAATGGTGTTCAGCAAGATCGTGGCCGGCGGTGACGCCGGCAGCCAGGGCCGGATCCTCGCCCGGGCGGTGGACGACGTCGCGGCGGGCCGGCTGCGCCCGATCGTCACCACCACGCTCGAGGGGTTGACCGCCGAGACCATGAAGACGGCGCACACCCTTGCCGAAAGCGGCCGGACCATCGGGAAGACCGTGATCCGGGTAGCCGGCTGAAGCCGGTGAACGCGTTACTCGACGAAAGGAATTCCCTGACATGACAACGGATCTGCTCGACGGTGAGTACGTCCCCAGTGCCGACGCGACGACCCGCGGTCAGGTCGAGCTCTACGAGCGCACCGACGGCCGCGAAGGCGCGACGATGGGGGGTGGCCCGGTGGTGGTGGTGACCATGCGTGGCGCCCGTTCGGGCAAGCTGCGCAAGGTCGCCCTGATGCGCATCGAGCGTGACGGCGTCTACGCCATCGGCGCGGCGGCCGGCGGCCAGGCTCGCAACCCGAGCTGGTTCCACAACCTCGTGGCGAACCCGACGGTGCAGCTGCAGGACGGCCCCGACCGCCGGCTGATGACCGCCCGGGTGGCCGAAGGCGCGGAGCGCGAGAAGTGGCTGGCCTACACCGAAGAGCTCTACCCGTTTTTCGCCGGCCTTCGCGCCCGCGCGATCGAGGCCGGCAACCGCGAGGTGCCGCTGATCCTGCTCGAACCCACCGAGGGCTGACTCGCCACGGGCGCCCGGGCTCGCGCCAGGGTGCCGGCAAAGTCGGTCGCCGGTCGCCTCCGCGATGCAGTGAACGACTCTTTCATGGCGCTGGACGACAGGAATGAGTCATTCACTGCATCGCTGCCGCCTGATCGCACCCTTCGAACGGCGTACTGGCGTCGCCAGATCCCCGAGCCGCCCAGGCGGACCTGACTTCGCCGGGATCCCGGGGCTCGCACCCGGGCGCCCGGCCGCCCGCCGGGAATCGCTTTCACGGAATCCATTCGTTCTCTTTTCGTGCTGGCCGGGAGAAGTGAAACTTTCATTTCCGGCTGGACGTCCTTCGGAAATTTGTGCTAGAACGCAAATACCCTTGGGCGGACGTCTTACGCCGAGGGCCGAGGATTTCCGCCGAAGGGATTTCGCATGCCCAGGCTCAGCTCTCCGTTCCGGATCTTGGTGACTGCCGCGCTGCTCGTGCTGGCCGTCGGTGGCTCTCCTCCGGGTGCCGCCGCCACGACGACGGCCCAGACGGCCCAGGCGGCCACGCCGAGCGCCGGGTGCGGCAAGAGCCCCACGCTCACCAGCGGCAAACGCACGATCCAGAGCAACGGCAAGAGCCGCAGCTTCATCCTGAAGATCCCCGACACCTACGACACCAGCACGCCGCACCGGCTGGCCTTCGGCTTCCACTGGCTGGGCGGCACCGCCGAGCAGGTCGCCTCGGGCGGGAGCGACGGCTACGCCTGGGCCTACTACGGCATGCAGTCGCAGTCGGGCAACTCCACGATCTTCGTGGCGCCCCAAGGTCTCAACAACGGCTGGGGCAATTCCGGCGGCGAGGACGTGACCTTCACCGACGACCTGGTCCGGCTGATCGAGAACGACCTCTGCGTCGACACGACGCAGCTGTTCTCCGTGGGCTTCAGCTACGGCGGCGCGATGAGTTACGCGCTCGCGTGTGCCCGGGCGAACGTCTTCCGCGCGGTCGCGGCGATCGCCGCCCCCGGCGCGATCAGCGGGTGCAGCGGGGGCACCCAGCCCATCGCGTACATGGGGATCCACGGCGTCTCGGACAACATCGGCGCCGGCCGCGGGCTGCGGGACACCTTCGTCCGCAACAACGGCTGCACCCCGCAGAACGCCCCCGAACCGGCGGCGGGCAGCAAAACCCACTACCTGACCACCTACTCGGGCTGCCGGACCGGCTACCCGGTGGTCTGGGCCCCGTTCGACGGCGGTCACCAGCAGGGCCCGGTGGACGGCTGCACCGGGTGCGAAAGCGGCGCGCGGAGCTGGACGAAGACCGAGATCTGGAAGTTCTTCAGCCAGTTCGGCACCACCGACCCGAACCCCACATCGCCGGTGCAGGTCGGCGTGAACTACTCCCTGGTGGCCGCGCACAGCGGCAAGTCCGCGGACATCAGCGGGGCGTCCACCGCCGCGGGCGCCACGCTGGTCCAGTGGGCTTCGCACACCGCGGCGAACCAGCAGTTCGACTTCCTGGCGACGAGCGACGGGTACTACCGGATCCGCGCCCGGCACAGCGGACTCGTCCTGCAGGTCGCGAGTTCGGCCTCGGGCGCGGACATCACGCAGCAGCCGGACACCGGCGCGGCGGCCCAGCAGTGGCGGGTGACCGACCTGGGCGGCGGCGCAGTGAGCCTCGTCAACCGGGCCAGCGGCCTCGCCATGGACGTCTGGGGCGCCTCGACCGCCGACGGGGCCCGGATTTCGCAGTACGCCGCCTCCGGCGGCACCAACCAGCGGTTCCAGCTCCAGCGCGCCTGAGGATCGGAGAACGCAGATGCCCGACCTGACCCGGAGACAGGCGATCCGGCTGGGCGCCGCGGTGGTGCCCCTCATGTGGACCGCGACGGCGCGGCCCGGCTCGGCCGCGCCCGCGGACGTCCGGGCGGTGAACGACCTGGCGCTGTGGTACGACAAACCCGCCGGCACCGAATGGCTGCGCGCGCTGCCGATCGGCAACGGCAGGCTGGGTGCCATGGTGTACGGCAACACCGACACCGAACGCCTGCAGCTCAACGAGGACACGGTCTGGGCGGGCGGCCCGCACGACTACAGCAACACCCAGGGCGCGGGGGCGCTGTCGCAGATCCGGCAGCTGGTGTTCTCCAACCAGTGGACGCAGGCGCAGTCCCTGATCGACCAGAAGATGCTCGGCTCCCCGGCCGCCCAGCAGCCGTACCAGCCCGTCGGCACCCTCAGCCTCGCGCTCCCCGGCGGCAGCGCCTCTTCGTACCAGCGCTGGCTCGACCTCACCACGGCCACGACGGTGGTCACCTACGTCGCGAACAACGTGCGGTACCGGCGTGAAGTGTTCGCCAGCGCCGTCGACCAGGTGATCGCCCTGCGGTTGACGGCCGAGACGCCCGGCTCCATCTCGTTTTCGGCGTCGCTGGGCACCCCGCAGCGGGCGACGACGTCCAGCCCGAACGGCACCGCCATCGCGCTGGACGGCGTTTCGAGCGACAGCCGGGGCATCGCCGGTTCGGTCCGGTTCCTCGCCCTGGCGAGCGCCACCGCCGAGGGCGGGAGCACCAGCAGTTCCGGTGGCACGCTGCGGGTGTCCGGCGCCAACGCCGTGACGCTGCTGATCTCGGTCGGCACCAGCTACGTCGACTACCGCACGGTGAACGGGGACTACCAGGGCATCGCGCGGTCGAGGCTGGCCGCCGCCCAGGCGCTTTCCTACGACGCCCTGCGCGGCCGGCACGTGGCCGACTACCAGAAGCTGTTCGGGCGGACCACCCTCGACCTCGGCCGCACCCCGGCGGCCGACCAGCCGACCGACGTCCGGATCGCCCAGCACAACAGCGTCAGCGACCCGCAGTTCGCCGCCCTGCTCTTCCAGTTCGGGCGCTACCTGCTGATCTCCTCCTCGCGGCCGGGCACGCAACCGGCCAACCTGCAGGGCATCTGGAACGACCAGCTGAACCCGTCGTGGGAGTCGAAGTACACCCTCAACGCCAACCTGCCGATGAACTACTGGCCGGCCGACGTCACCAACCTCGCCGAGTGCTACGAACCGGTGTTCGCCATGATCTCCGACCTCGCGGTCACCGGAGCCCGCACCGCGCAGGTCGAGTACGGCGCCCGCGGCTGGGTCACCCACCACAACACCGACGGCTGGCGTGGATCCTCCATTGTGGACTTCGCGCAGGCCGGCATGTGGCAGACCGGCGGGGCCTGGCTCGCCACCATGATCTGGGACCACTACCGGTTCACCGGCGACGTCGAGTTCCTGCGCACGCGCTACCCGCTGCTGAAGGGCGCCGCCCAGTTCTTCCTCGACACCCTGGTGACCGAGCCCTCGCTGGGCTACCTGGTCACCAACCCGTCGAACTCGCCCGAGCTGAACCACCACGCGAACGCGTCCGTGTGCGCGGGGCCGACGATGGACATGCAGATCCTGCGCGACCTGTTCGACGGCTGCGCCGGCGCGTGCCAGGTGCTGGGCGTCGACGGCGCCTTCGCCGACCAGGTCAAGGCGGCCCGGCAGCGGCTGGCGCCGATGAAGGTCGGCTCGCGCGGGAACGTCCAGGAATGGCTCTACGACTGGGTGGAGACCGAGCGGACCCACCGGCACATCTCGCACCTGTACGGGCTGTACCCCAGCAACCAGATCAGCAAGCGCGGCACGCCCCCGCTGTTCGCCGCGGCCCGCAAGACGCTCGAACTGCGCGGCGACGACGGCACCGGCTGGTCACTGGCCTGGAAGATCAACTACTGGGCCCGGATGGAAGAGGGCGCCAAGGCACACGACCTGCTCCGGCTCCTCGTGCGCACGGACCGGCTGGCGCCCAACATGTTCGACCTGCACCCGCCGTTCCAGATCGACGGCAACTTCGGCGCGACGTCCGGCATCGCCGAACTGCTGCTGCACAGCCACAACGGCGAGCTGCACGTGCTGCCCGCGCTGCCGCCGGCCTGGCCGGCCGGCAGCGTCACGGGCCTGCGCGGCCGCGGCGGCTACACGGTCGGCGCGGCTTGGAGCAGCGGCTCGGCGACGCAGCTGACCATCACGCCGGACCGCGACGGCGACGTCAAGGTCCGCAGCCGGATGTTCACCGCGGCCTACGAAGTGCTCGACACCACCAGCGGCGCCAAGGTCCAGCCGGTGACCGTCGAGGCCGATCTGGTCCGCTTCGCGGGCCAAGCGGGCCACACCTACCGCGCCACCGCGCTCGGCGGACCCCCGCCGGTGGTGGAACCCGGGGTGAACTACCGGCTCGTCGCCCAGCACAGTGGCAAGTCGGCCGACATCAGCGGCGGCTCCACCAGTGCCGGGGCGGCGTTGATCCAGTGGCAGGCCACCAGCGGACCGAACCAGCAGTTCGACTTCCTCGCTTCGGACGGCGGTTTCCACCGCATCCGCTCCCGCGGCAGCGGTCTGGTCCTCCAGGTCGCGTCCACCGCCACCGGCGCCGACATCACGCAGCAGCCGGACACCGGCGCGACGACCCAGCAGTGGCGGGTGACCGACCAGGGCGGCGGCGTGGTGAGCCTGGTCAACCGCGCCAGCGGCCTCGCGATGGACGTGTGGAGCGCGTCGACCGCCGACGGCGCGCGCATCTCGCAGTGGACCGTGACCGGGGCCGCCAACCAGCTTTTCCAGCTCCAGCGCGGGTGAGGAGGCCGGCCACGCGATCCGGGACACCGTCGGCCGGATCCTCGAAGTGCCCCGCCCGGGGCGGGGCTGTCATCGGGAGAGCCGGAGGTCGACGAACCGGGGCCGGTTGTTGTCGATGTTCGCGTAGAGGTCGGCGAGCTTCTCGCTGTTGGTGTTGTACGAGATGACCAGGTGCCCCGGCCGGCTGATCTCCGGGTGCGCGGCGACGTTGTAGGTGTAGCGGCCGTTCCCGGCTTCCGGCGCGGTGTACACCGTCTCGCCGCCGGTGAACGGACCGGCCGGGGTCCTCGCGTGGTAGGCGTGGATGGTGTCGGTCAGGCCCGAGTCGAACGTCGTCAGCAGGTATTCGCCGCCGACCGGGGTGACGCCGAAGGAGCTGCCGACGTTGCCGAGCAGCCGCGCCGACGCCGCCGGGTCGCCCGTCCAGCCGGCCGCGGTGCGGAACTGCCACGGCCCGTCGAGCCGGCCGATCGGGGCGCGGGCGAGGTGCAGGTACTTCGTGAAGCCGTCCCCTTCGACGCCGTAGATGTAGGTCCACGCGCCGTCCCGCATCAGCTCGGTGCCCCACTGGACGCCGCCGGCCGAAGGCACGTCGGTCAGTTTCTCGAGCCGGAACGTGCGCGGGTCGAGGGTCGCGAGCTTCGTGCGCGTCCAGGCGAAGTTGAACGGTGGCGGGTCGTCGGTCGGCTGCTGCTCGAATTCGAGGACGCGCAGCTTGCCGCCGTCGACGATGCCGTCGCCGTTCCAGTACCAGTGGTCGTTCGGCACGCTCGGGCTCTGCGGCGTCGGCCCGACGAGCGATTGCGGGTGCTTCGGCGGGCCAGGCGCTATGGTCGTCAACAGGTGCTTCGCGTCCGATGTGGACAGTACGGCCGAGTTGTGCGTGAACGGCGACGACTCGGGCAGGCTGTCGTCGGCGCGCACCGGTCCGAAGAAGGTGTCGTTGAACAGCCACGCGACCAGTCCGGACGGCAGCGTCGTGGAGTAGGTGCCGTCGCCCGCGGCCCAGCCGACGCCGGGCCGGCGGCCGAAGTCCTGCCAGCGCTGGGTGAGCGCGGTGTCGGCCTGCGCGCCGACGATCCGCAGCGGCCGGCCGGCTGCCGCGGCGGGCCCGGCCAGGGCGAGCGAGGCGATGACGGCGGCGCACAGCGCCAAGGTGCGGCGGGCGATCATGAGCCCGGTCCTCTCCGACGAGGCTGACAACGTTGACAACGGCTTCAGTGTCGGGCCGCGTTGTCAGCGTTGTCAACGCATGGAGCAGGACAGAAACGTGGTCAAGAGGCGTTTCGGCAGCCTGCGTACCGGCTGCTTTGGCCGGGCTCGGCGCAGCGCGACGTCTCGGCCTTCACAGGACTCCACGGGAGTTCGCCGGTCTGTCCCGGGGTAGTGGAGTTCGGGTGCATGGCGGGCAGCGGTCGAGACCTGGACTCCGATGGCGACCAGGTGGTGTCCAAGTATCAAACCGTGGCGCTGGAGCGACATACTCGTCAGGCGCGCAGTCCGGCAGTGGAGGCAAAATGGGCGAGCCGTTCACCCTGTCGCTCATCTGGCTGGGCCAGACCGTGGGCGCCGCCATCGTCGGGCGCCTTGCCGAACGGGCGGTGGACCACGTGCTCGGCGAAGCGCGGCAGAGCGTCATGCTGCCGGGAACCCCGCCTCGCCGCCACCGCCTTGGTGAGGAGACCAGCGACATCGACATCGTTGTCCACCACACGCCGGCCGGGCGGCGGCCCGTGCTGCTGGCTTTCCAGACCGCACCTGATCGCGCCCCGGTCGGCGCGCCCTCCTACGGAGTGACCGTGCCAATGGTGCTCGGCGAGACCGCGCACTTGACCTTGCCCCGGGACTACTACCTGATCAGCGCCCTGGTGCTAGACCCGCCCGCGAAGCTCGGCGGCAAGCCGGTATTGCACGGTATCGGCTGGATCTACCACTGGGCCGCGAGCACTACGACCAGTGAGCTCGAAATCAGGACCACGGTGCCGACGAAGAAGCTCCTCGTCGAGCTCGGGCTGCGGTCAAAGGACGGAACCAGCCCGTTCAAGCTCCCCAGGTCGGTGGCCGCCCCTCCGCGACAGCTGCCGCGCGCGGCCAGCGCGCCGGCACCGACCCTGCCCAGTACGCCGCCGTCCGAAACGGAACTCGCCTCGCTCAGAGCCGAGGAAGAGCACAATCGGCAGTGTCGCGCCAGGGCGTTTCCGTACAGTCACCGCTGCACCGACGTGGTCGGCGCTTTCGGCGGCAATGGACTATGTCTAGACCACCGCCGGGCGTGGGAACAAGGCGACACCGTCTTCGACTGGACCAGCCGGCAGCCGATCACCTAGCCCAAGAGCGCGTCCACGATCACGCGCCGGTTCGAACAGTGCCAGGCTGTTAGGGGTGTCCCCAATTCATTGCCTGGTGGTGGGTGCTGATCTGCTGATGACTCGTTGATGAACATCTGGGCAGGCTCGGTGCTGGTGCGGGGTCCGGCGACCGGGCGCGTCAGGGTCCGCCTGATTGCCATGAGTCACCGGTGAACCCGGCCGGACCGGCGGGCCCGGCCGGCGGGTACGGCATGCCGTACGGGACGGGTGCGGCCTGGCGCTTGGCCGAGGTGAGCCTGACGAGACCGATGACCCCGTTGACCACGAGCGCGACGAGGAGGAACGGAATCGCGACCAGCTGGACCACCCGGAACCCGATCGCTTCGGAGATCAGCTGGCCGATGACCGGCGCGAGCAGCAAGGCGAGCACGGCGAGCGCGGCGGTGACCCCGGCGACGACGCCGCGCCGTTCGCGGAGCTTCAGGATCAGCGCGACGGTCGTGCCGGCGGCTGCGCCCGTGCCGAGTCCCGAGAAGGCGCGGCCGGCCATCAGGAGGCCGCCGGCGCCGGCGAAGGCGGCCAGCAGGACGCCGATGAGCAGGAGGCAGGTCCCGGCGATGGCCACCGCCGTGGGGAAGCGGGCGCCGAGCAGCAGTCCGGCGGGCACCGCGAGCGCCGCCCCGGCCAGGTAGGCGACCAGTCCGACCAGGAGCAGGCTCTGGCCGGACAAGCCGAGGGTGCGCTGGAGCTCGGACATGCCGTCGAACCGGTAGATCACGGTCAGCATGAACAGCCCGATCAGCATGGTGAACGCCGGTCCGAGCACCTGCCACCAGGCGGGCGCGGCTGCCGGGCGGGTGACGTGTGGCGTCGGTGGCGTCACATACATGCGTTCACCGTATAACGTCGAGGGCCGGCTTGTACGGCGTTCTCGCAAGTGGGACAAGCTCAGGCCGGTGAATGCGGACGACGGTTCGCCGACAGTAATTTCGCTGCGAAGAACACGCGTTACGCGGCCCGTCTGAGCACCCAGAGACCGCTGCGCAGGGTGTCAGCCTGATTTATAGTCCCACCGTGGCGAGGCATTCCGCCGTTCACCTGGCGAACCTGGATCTCAACCTGCTGGTGGTGCTGCGGGAGCTGCTCCGGGAGCGGAACGTCACCCGGGCGGCGGCTCGGCTCGGGGTGTCGCAGCCCGCGGCGAGTGCCGCGCTCGCCCGGTTGCGCCGGCACTTCGGCGACGAACTGCTCGTGCGGTCCGGGAACGGCTATGTGCTGTCCGCGCTCGCCGTTCAGCTGGCCGACCCGGTCGAGGCGGTGTGCACCGGCGCGGAGCGGCTCTTCGGGACCGGTCACGACTTCGACCCCGGTGCGTCCGCCCGCGAGTTCACGCTGTTCATGGCGGACTACACGATCGAGGTGCTGGGCTCGCGGCTGTCCGCGCTGCTCGCGGACCAGGCGCCGGACGTCCAGCTGCACGTCCGGCTGGTGCGGGAGGCGTTCGCGAGCGACATCGCGGACACGATCCGCTTGATCGACGGGATGGTGGCACCCCCGGCCGGCCGCTTCGAGCTGCCCGACGTGCGCTCGGTCGCGTTGTTCACCGACCGCTGGGTCTGCGTGGTCGACGCGGCCAACGCCCGGGTGGGTGCCGAACTCGGCCTCGAACAGCTCGCCGCGATGCCGTGGGTCGCCCCGTTCCAGCCGGATCGCGGCTTCCCGCCCGCCGCGCCGATGAGCCGTCAGCTCGCGCTCTTCGGCATCCAGCCGAAGATCCGCGTCCGCGTCGAGAGCTACCAGGCCGTACCGCACTTCGTGGCGGGGACCGACCGGGTCGCGCTGCTGCAGGAACGTCTCGCCACGCGCGTCGCCGGACGTCTCGGCCTGCGCGTCCTGCCGTGTCCAGGCGATCCGGAACCGATCGTGGAACGGTTCTGGTGGCACGCCGGCTACGACGGCGACCCGGCCCACCGCTGGCTCCGGACCGTGCTGACCGACCTCGCTCGCGACCTCCAGGTATAACTCCGGCTGATACTCCCGCAGCGCGATTCTCTATTTCCGGGGGCGCGGCACCGCGACCTAGCGTGTGATCCATGCCGCACCCCCTCACCGAGCTGAAGGTCCACACCGTCCGCAAGCCCGCCGGCGCGAGCGCCCACCAGGTCGCCGCCGACGTCTGCGTCGTCGGCGCCGGCATCGCCGGGCTGTCCGCCGCCATCGAGTCCGCCCGGCTCGGCCGCGACGTCGTGCTCGTCGACGCGCTGCCGGTGCTCGGCGGCCAGATGGTCAACTCCCTGATCGGGTTGTTCTGCGGGGTGTTCGGGAACGCCCCGGACTACCGCCAGCTGACGCACGGGATCTTCGACGACATCTTCCGCGACCTGGACGCCACGGGCGACCTCTTCCGGCAGCGACGGCACACGATGACGGTCGGCTACGACGAAGTGGCGCTCGGCCGGTGGGTCGAAGACACCGTGCGGGAGCACGGCATTCGGGTGATCACCGGCGCGGCGATCACCGGCGTCGTGCGCGGCGGCGACCGCATCGACTCGGTCACCTTCGCGACCAGGTACGGCCCGGTCGACGTCGCCGCCACCGGGTTCGTCGACGCGAGCGGGGACGCCTCCCTGGTCTGGGAGGCGGGACTGCCGTGCCGCCTGCCGGAGCGCGAGATCTACGGCTCGCAGCAGCTCGTCGTCGAGCACGTCGCCGAGCAGGCCGCGCCCGAGCCGGACGAGCTGGCCGAGCGGGTCGGAGCCAAAGCCGCCCAGTACGGCCTGCGCCGGCACGACGGGCTCGCCTTCCACTTCCCCGGCCGGGGAACCTCGGTGCTCAACATGACGCACATCGAGGCCCCGCTCGAGCCGATCGCCGCGGCCCAGGCCCAGCTCGAAGGCAAGGCCCAGGCCGACCGGGTGGTGGCGTTCCTGCGGGCGGAGTTCCCCGAGGCGTTCGGGAGCGCCCGCGTCCGGGCTTACGGACTCCCCGGCCGGCGGCAGACGCGCTGGGCGCAGGGGGTGCACCAGCTGACCCTCGACGAAGTGCGGGCCGGCACGCGCTTTCCCGACGCGGTCGCGCGGACCGCATGGCCCGTGGAACTGCACGACACGGCCGAAGGCTACGTGTGGGAGACGTTCGGGCCCGAGCACGTGCACTACGTCCCGCTGCGCTCGATGACCCCGCCCGACGTCCACAACGTCCTGGTCGCGGGCCGGTGCGTCGACGGTGACGCGGCCGCGCTGTCGAGCGTGCGCGTCATGGGCCCGTGCGGGGCGATGGGCATGGCCGCCGCGCACGCCCTGGACCTGGCCGGGAAGGACAGCGTGCACGACATCGACCACGGCGAGCTGGCCGGCCGGCTGGCCCCCAACCTCGAGAACTGAACGGAGGGAACGCGATGGTCCGCAGCGACTTCCCGCCCGGCTCGGTCCGCTGGGCGACCCGCCGCGCGCAGTGGCGCGCACTCGGGCTCACCGACGAAGACCTCCGCAAGCCGAAGATCGCCGTCGTCAACTCTTCGTCGGATCTGGCGATCTGCTTCAGCCACCTCGACGCGATCGCGGCGCGGGTCAAGCAGGGGATCGCGGCCGCCGGCGGACTGGCGTTCGAGGTGCGCACGACCGCGCCGAGCGACTTCATCCACTCGGCCGGGCACGGCGGCGGGTACATCCTCTCGGCGCGGGACCTCATCGTGAACGACATCGAAGTCAGCGTCGAGGGCGCGCAGCTGGACGGCATGGTCTGCCTGGCCAGCTGCGACAAGACCGCACCGGCCCAGCTGATGGCCGCCGGGCGGCTGGACCTCCCGACCCTGCTCGTGGCCTGCGGCTACCAGCCCAGCGGCTGCTTCCGCGGCGGCCACTGCGACATCGAGGACGTCTTCCTCCACGCCTGCGGCAAGTCCACTGTGGACGAGCTGACCGAGATGAGCGACGGTGCCGTCGGCGGCCCCGGCGTTTGTCCCGGCATGGGGACCGCCAACTCGATGCACGTCGTCGCCGAAGCACTCGGCATGGCGCTGCCGGGAACCACCCCCGTCGCGGCGAACTCGACGTCGATGTGGGCCGCGGCCGACGCCGCCGCGGCGCGCATCGTGCGGATGGTGGAGGAGGACCTGCGCCCCCGCCGGATCATGACGGCCGCCGCGTTCGGCAACGCCGTCCGCGTGGCCCTCGCGGTGGGCGCCTCGATCAACACCGTGAAGCACCTGCAGGCGGTGGCCGAAGAGTCCGATGTGGACGTCGACGTCCTCGGCCTCTACGCCGAGCTCGGCGCGGACACCCCGGTGGTGGCGGCGGTCCGGCCGAACGGACCGCACCTCATCGAACAGTTCGAGGCCGCGGGCGGCGCGCGGGCGGTGCTGAAACAGCTCGGCGACCTGATCGACCCGGCGCCGACGACCGTCAGCGGCTCCACGGTGGGCGACAACGTCGCCGCGGCCGAGGTCGCGGACCCGGAGATCATCCGCCCGGCCGATCGGCCGTTCACCGCCGAGCCGTTGCTCGTGGTCCTGCGCGGTTCGCTTACCCCCGACGGCGGGATCGTCAAGCTCGCGGTCGGCGACGAGCGCCCGGCCGCGTTCACCGGCCCCGCACGGTGTTTCGAAAGCCAAGAGGACGCGGTCGCCGCGCTGGCGGACGGAAAGATCACCGTGGGCGACGTCGTGGTCGTCCGCGGGCTCGGACCGCGGGGCCGGCCCGGCATGGGCATGGCGTCGCAGATCGTCTTCGCCCTCGACCGCGCCGGGCTCACCGGCCAGGTCGCGGTGGTCACCGACGGCCAGCTGTCCGGGCTCGTCAACCGCGGCATCGTCGTCGGCGAGGTCCGTCCCGAAGCCGCCGACGGCGGTCCGCTGTCCCTCGTCCGCGACGGCGACACCGTCCACATCGACCTGCCCGGACGGGTCTGCGAACTGCGCGTCGAGCCCGGCGAACTCGCCGCGCGAAAGCCGCAGCCCGTCACGGACCACCACGAGACCGGCTGGTTGTCGGTCTACCGGCGCACCGTGCGCCCCCTCGGCCAGGGAGCCGTGCTGCGTCCTTGACACGAGAGCCCCTCCGCACCCCCCGACCAAGGCACCCCCACGACCCGGAGGCCGCAATGGCGCTGCCCGAAGTCCCCCCGTCCACCGTCATCACCGAGGCCGACGAACGGCGCTCCGCCCGCGGCGGCGCGTTCTCGATGTTCGTCGACAGCTTCGACGTCTACCTGCCCGCGCTCGTGCTGCCGGCCGCCATGGCGTACTTCATGCCCGCGAACCTGTCGCCGGAGATCCGCGCGACGTTCACCACCCTGCTGTTCACGGTCGGCCTGCTCGCGCGGCCGATCGGCAGCGTCATCTTCGGCAACCTGTCCGACCGGATCGGCCGCAAACCCGTCACCATGATCAGCGGCTGGGGCTTCACGATCGTCACCCTGCTCATCGGGCTGCTGCCGGGCTACGCGGTGTGGAACTACGGCGCGATCGCCGTGTTCGCCGTGCTGCGGCTGATCGGCGGGATCTTCCTCGCCGGCGGCTACGCCGCACCGATGCCGCTCGCGCTGGAACAGGCGAAGCCCGCGCGGCGCGGCCGGGTCGGCGGGCTCATCGGCGTCGGCGCGCCCGGCTCGTTCCTGGTGATCAACCTGCTCCTGCTCGGCCTGCTCGACGTCCTGCCGCACGGCGGTTTCCTGTCCTGGGGCTGGCGGATCCCGTTCTTCCTCGGGTTCGTGCTCGGCCTGGTGTACCTGTGGCACTACCGCGGCGTGAAGGAAGACGACTCGGTGTTCCGGGGGCGCCGCACGGGGCGGCAGCCGGTGGCGGAGCTGTTCACCACGCACCGCGCGCTGTTCTTCAGCGTCTTCCTGTTCACCTGCGGGTACTGGTTCGCCACCCAGATGTCGGTGTCGTTCCTGCCGACCCTGCTGGTGCAGGTGCTGGACCAGAGCCCGCGGATGTCCTCCACGGTCGAGATCATCAGCTCGGTCCTCACGATCGTCCTGATCCTGGTGCTCGCCGCGGTCGGCCAGCGGATCGGCAGGCGCGCGCTGCTGATGCGCTGGGCGCTGGTGCTCACGTTCGTCGTGGGCGGCGCGTTCGCGGTGCTCGCGGTGGCCGGCCGGGCCGGGGCGCCGACGTGGGTGATCGGGCTGATCGCCGTGGTGGCGAAGGTCCTGCCGTCCGCGCCGCTCGGCGTCATCCTGGTGTACCTCAACGAGCGGTTCCCGGCATCCGTGCGGGCGAGCGGGTACGGCATCGGCTACATGTTCGGGCTGATCCTGCCCGGGCTCTACACCTTCTGGCTGCTGGCGCTCAGCTCGATCATGCCTTACGAGTTCACCCCGATCGCGTTGATCGTCTTCGGCGGCCTGCTGATGTTCGAGGCCGTGCGCCGGGGCCCGGAGACCAACGGCGTCGCCGACCCCGTCCCGGCGGCCGCCCGGCAGGAGGTCGCGCCGTGATCCTCACCGACGGCGAAAAGGCCATGCGCGACGGCGCCGACGGGCCCGCGGTCGCGGCGGCCATGGACCTGCTCATCCGCTACGGCGACGCGCTGGGTGCCGAGCACCTGTGCGACACCCGCAACGTCGCGGGGACGAGCACCCAGCCGTCCCCGGTGAAGGCGAAGCTGGTGGCCGAAGGGGGCTGGAACAAGGCGTTCGCGGTGCTCAACCTCGACTGCGACGACGTCGTCGAGATCCCGGACATGCGGGTACCGACCTGTCAGCTGCAACAGGGTTTCGGCCCGGATTCCGTCGGCGTGGTGCCCTACCCGAAGGAGTTCGTCGAGCTGCAGAGCGACGCCGAAGCGTTCTACGGGCGGCGCGGGGTGAACATCCTCGCCACCTGCACGCCGTACCAGGTCGGCAACCTCCCGGTCCGCGGCGAGCACTGCGCGTGGATGGAGTCGTCCGCGGTCGTGTACGCCAACTCCGTGCTCGGCGCCCGGACCAACTGCGAAGGCGGGACGTCGACCGGTGCGGCGTCGCTGACCGGCAAGATCCCGTGCTGGGGCAACCACCTGCCGGAAAACCGGTTCGGCACGCACCTCGTCGAAGTGGACGCGGGCGTCCGCGACTTCATGGACTGGGGCATGCTCGGCTACTTCGCGGGCGGGCTGGTCCAGGACGAACGCCCGGTGGTCACCGGGGCGTTCCCGCGGCCTGATCTGGTGGATCTGAAGCACTTCGGCGCGGCCGCCGCGTCTTCCGGCGGGGTCGAGCTGTACCACCTGCCGGGGATCACGCCCGAGGCGCCGACGGTCGAAGCGGCCTTCGCCGGCCGCCCGCCTTCCGCCGTCCACTATGGACCTCGGGAACGGCGCGAGGTCTACGAGACCCTGAACGACCAGGGCCGCTCGACCGACGTCGACTTCGTGCTGCTGGGCTGCCCCCACGCGTCGATCGACCAGATCCGGGCCGCCGCCCGCGCCCTGGACGGCAAGCGGCTGCACTCGGGCACGCAGTTGTGGATCATGACACCCCGCGCGCTCAAGGCAGTCGCGGACCGCAGCGGCTACACGGCCGTGATCGAGGCGGCGGGCGGGCGGCTGCTCGCGGACTCGTGCCCGGCCATGTCCCGCGTCGCGCCGCCGGGCACCCGCGTCTTCGCCACCGACTCGGCGAAACAGGCGCACTACCTGCCCGCGATCCTCGGGATCGAGGCGTGGTTCGGCTCCCTGGAGGACTGCGTGGACGCCGCGGTCACCGGGCGCTGGCGAGGTGACCTGCGATGACGGTCTTGCGCGGCCGGACGATCGTGCCCGGCGTCGTCGAGGGTGAAGCGCTGGTGTCGCACGAGACGATCTCAGGCTGGGGCGGCATCGATCCGGCCACCGGGACCATCATCGAGCGCCGCCACGAGCTGCACGGGGTGTGCTTCACCGGGAAGATCCTGGTCTTCCCCGGGGCGAAGGGCTCGTCGGGCTGGTCGGGGTTCTTCCAGTCGACCCGCCTGCTGGGCACGGCGCCGCTGGGCATGATCTTCACGGTCGTGACGACGAAGGTGGCACTCGGCGCGGTGGTGACCCGGGTACCCGCGCTGAGCGACCTCGACCGCGACCCGGTCGAGGCGATCCACACCGGCGACCGCCTCCGCCTCGACGCCGACCACGGCCTCGTGGAGATCCTCCACCGAGCCCAAGACCGGCTCGCGAACGCTTGACTGTCCTGCGGGCCAAGGGCATCGGCGGCCGGCGGCGCGAATCGTCGACCAGGGACCGGCTCGACCCGTCGACCGAGGCGCAATCGTAGTTGTGCAGGTTGGCCATGGAGACTTAGATGACCCCGGCGTAGGTCGAGTGGTTGCCGGAGTCGGTGAATGTGGTGGCCCAGTCATCGCGCCCCAGCGTGACACCCGGCCAGTGCGAGCCGGACATGGTGTCGGAGGTCCTTGCGCAGACAGTGCCGCCGCCCGAAATGCCCCGCCCGGGCGGGGCGGCTGACGCGGAACCCGCACCGCCGAGCATGGCAACCGCCAGAACCACGCAGAGCGTCGCCGCGGACAAGATGCGCTTTTCGTCCTGGTGACCGGAAGGTCCACGCGCGGATGCGTGATGCGGTTCAGCAGCGGGGCCCGGGCAGCTCGCGGAGCACTGGGAAGCCGCCATCGACGAAGCGGCTCGGGACGGTTCTGGACCGCGCCTGCCGAGCTCGGCTCCAGAGCCTGACGGCTAACCGGAGGTCAGGTTCTGCGTGCCCATCGCCGCCAGGAAGGCGAGCTTGTCCCGCGCGTCGGTGCCCGGCCGGGGTGTGTAGACCACGACCCGGAGGTTCGAGCCCTGGGTGGTGAGCACGTCGGAGTCCAGGTCGACCGGACCGAGTTCCGGGTGCTCGATCACCTTGTGCCCGCTCTGGTGCTCGGCGACCGACGCGGCCGCCCACAGTTCCCGGAAGCGGGGTGCCCGCTGCAGCCGGGTGATCAGCGCCTTGACGTCCGGGTCGCCGGGGTAGCGGCTGGTCGTGGCGCGCAGGTCGGCCACGAGGGACTCCTCGAACGCGGCCCGTTCCCCGGGGCTGAACCGCGCTGGGTTCGGCATGCCCTCGAACTGCATGAGCAGCAGGTTGCGGTGGTCCTCGGTCACCGTCGTGGGGTCGCCGAAGGTCGCGGCGAACAAGGGGTTCCAGTGCAGCAGCTGCCAAGTGGCGTCGTACACGGCGAGCGGGTGGCTCTCGAGCCGGTCCAGCAGGCGGCGGACGCTGCCGGGAATCAGGCGGGGGACGCGGTGCGGGTCGGCCGCGTGCCCGGCCAGCCGCATGAGGTGCGCGTACTCGGCGTCCGACAGCTGCAGGGCCCGGCTCAGCGCGGTGCAGACCTGTGCGGACGGCGTCGCCGCGCGTCCTTGCTCGAGCCGGACGACGTACTCGATCGAGATGCCGGCGAGGACGGCCAGTTCTTCGCGGCGGAGGCCCGGAGCCCGGCGGGGTGCCTTGTGCGGGAGGCCCACGCTCGCCGGGTCGAGGCGATCTCGCCACGTCCTCAGGGCTTGGCCGAGATCGTCCATGCGGTGATTGTGCTCCCCAGGCGCCCCCTTCGTGGTGGTATTGGCTGTACCAGGACATGCCGTGGCTGTTTCCCGCGTGCGTCGCGGCGCACGGTGATCTCATGAACGCGACGAACTCCAGCACCCCCGCCGAACTCGTGGTCGTCACCGGCGCGAGTACCGGCATCGGCCGGGCGACCGCGCGGCGCCTGGCCGCCGACGGCTTCCACGCCCTCGCCGGCGTCCGCACCGAGGAAGCCGCAGCGGAGGTGAAGGCCGAGGGCGTCGAACCGGTGCTGCTCGACATCACCGACGAGGGCCAGGTGGCCGCGCTCGCCGACCGGGTCGGCGCGGACCGCCGCCCGCTGCGCGCCGTGGTCAACAACGCCGGGATCGCGGTGAACGCCCCGATCGAGGCGCTGCCGCTGTCCGGCTGGCGTCGGCAGTTCGACGTCTCCGTGTTCGGTCAGGTGGCGGTCATCCAGGCGCTCATGCCCGCTCTGCTGCGGAGCAAGGGCCGCATCGTCACCATCGGCTCCACCGGCGGGAAGGTCGCCATGCCGGGCTTCGGCGCCTACTCCGGCGCGAAGTTCGCCATGGAAGCCATCAGCGACTCCCTGCGTCGCGAGGTGGAGCCGTTCGGTGTCGCCGTCGCCGTGATCATCCCCGGTGCGGTCCGCACCCGGCTGACCGAACGCGGGAACGCGACGGCGGACCGGCTGATCGCCGGCATGACCCCGGAGCAGCGCACCCGCTACGCGGGACTCACGAAAGCCTTCCGCGCCACCACGGAATCCTGGGGCACCGGCGGTCTGGACGCGAGCGTCGTCGCCGGCGCCGTCGCGAAGGCGATCCGCGCGCGGAAGCCGCGGACCCGCTACACCGTCGGCCGCGACGCCGCCGTGATGACCCGGCTGACGCACCTCGTCTCCGATCGCCTGCTCGACCGGATGGTGCGCCACACGATGGGACTCTGAGTCCGGCGCCGGCCCCGAAAGCCCGGAGCGGTGCACGCACGCAACCGCCGAGGTGGGCTTGCCGCTGGCGCTGCTCGTCGCCGGCGGCAAGTCGAGTGCGGCATCGATCGCCTCAACGGCGCGAAGGAGTCAGCCGCGCGGCACGCCTGCTACCGGTGTGCCGTCGAGGAAGTCCCGCAGGATCTCGGCGAACCGCGCCGGCTGCTCCTCGGCCGCGTAATGGCCGCAGTTCTCGAGAATCACCTCGGTGACGTCGTCGGCCGCGAGCCGCATCGTTTCGGCCACCAGTGCGCCGCTGTACTGCGCGCCGCCGATGGCCAGCACCGGCAGTGTCAGCCGGGTCTTCCGGCGCTGTTCGTTCTGCGCGATCGTCTCGTCCAGCGCCCGGTAGTACCCGAAGCTCGCCCGCAGCCCGCGAGGATCCGCGACGATCGCATCGACGTAGACGTCGACGGCATACGCGGGAATCGCGTCCGGCGTGGCGGCCTTCTTGGCGAACTGGTAGCCGAAGAACAGCCGCTCCCGACCTCGGACCAGTTCCTCGTTGAGGTCGGTGAGCCGGTTGAAGCCGAAGTGCCAGAGCCGCTGGTTGACCGCGGCCGGGCCGAAGACCGACGGGGTCGGCGTGAGACCGGGGATGATGGCGTCGACGACGGCGAGCCGGCCGACCCGCCCGGGGTGATCGGCCGCGAGGGCGTATCCGGTCCACATGCCGATGTCGTGGCCGGCCACGTCGAACCGGTCGTGCCCGAGCGCGGCCATCAGCGCGACCAGATCGGCGGCCAGCGTGCCGGCGTCGTAACCGTCGTCGGGCTTGCCGGAGAGCCCGGCGCCGCGCGAGTCGACGGCGACGATGGTGTGCTCGCGGGCGAGCGCCGGCATCACTTCCCGCCAGGCGTACCAGGTCTGGGGCCAGCCGCCGACCAGCAGCAGCGGCGGGCCGTCCCCGCCGGTGACCGCGTGCAGCCGCAGCCCGTCCAGCTCCACGAGCCGGCTGGTGAAGACGTCGGTGAACCCGTCGGGCAGCGGCAGCGAACCCAAGCTCGTCGGCCTCATCTTGGAACGATCGGTGCAACTTGTCATGCCGGGACCATACGCATGATGGAACGATCGGTGCAAGATGTGTAGGCTGCAGAACCATGGCGGGCCGCAAGCAGTTCGACGTGGACGAGGCGTTGCGAGGAGCGATGCACGTCTTCTGGCGCTGGGGCTATTCGGAGGCCTCGATCGACCGCCTGACCGAGGGGACGGGCCTGGGCCGGAGCTCGCTGTACGGCACCTTCGGCGACAAGAGCACTCTCTTCCGGAAAAGCCTCCAGCGGTACGCGCAGACCTACCACCCGCTGTACGAGCAAGCGCTGTCCGGCCCGCACCCGAGCCCGAGCGCCGTGGTCGCCGCCTACCTGCGGGTCACCCTCAATCGCATCGCCGACCCGACGGTCCCGGACGGCTGCCTGCTCACGGTGTCGGCGACGCAGATCCCGGCCCTCGACGCGGAGGGCCAGGCGATGGTCCGCGAGATGATCGGCGGGTTGCGGGCGATGCTGGAGCAGGCGCTGCTGGCGGCGGGAGCCGATGAGCAGGAGGCGGCCGAGGTGGCGTTGTGCACGCTGGCGACGAACAAATCCCTGGCGGTGCTGAGCCGCGCCGGCTTCTCGAGCGACGACCTGGCAACCGTCGCCGCGGCCGCCGCCCGCATCCCCGGGAGTCACTTCGCCAGTCCGTAGCATTCCGACGTGGACGAGAACCAGGGCCGCTGGGCCGCGATGGTGGAGCAGAGTCAGTCCGGCCAGAGCGCGGAGGTCTGGGCGGTGGGCCCGATCCAGCCTGCGGACAGCCGGGACCACGCCCGGGCTGTCGCGGCCGAGCTCGCCATGACCTACCGGCCGACTCACCCGCGGCGACTGCGGCGCCGGTCGGTGTTCCGGCAAGGCGAAGACACTTTGTTCGTTCTGCTGGAGGGCATGACCAGCAAGTTCCACCTGCGGATCACCGTGGTGCAGCTGGTCGCCGAGCTCGACGGCGAAGGCAGGCCGTTCGAAGGCTGAACTGCCGGGCCGGCTCGCCACGTGTGGTGGGAGTCGGTCAGGGGACATCCCGGGTTGCCTTCACGGAGTCGGGCGGTTCGATTACCCTGAGTGCGATCGTCGACGCCGGACCAGGGAGATGGTTGTGTCAGCCGAGGTCAGGACGGCCGGGGCGAACGCGCCGGTCGGGGTGGATCCGAGCCGGGCCAGCATCGCGCGGATGTACGACTACGTGCTGGGCGGCAAAGACCACTACCAGGTCGACCGGGACGAGCTGGAGCGGCTGCGGCAGGTGATGCCCGAGGTCGCGGACCTGGCCTTCGAGAACCGCCGGTACCTGATCCGGGTGTGCCGGTTCCTCGCCGAGCGCGCCGGCGTCGAGCAGTACCTCGACTGCGGGTCGGGTCTGCCGACCACGGAGAACGTCCACCAGGTCGTCCAGCGCGTGGAGAAGCTGTCGAAGGTCGTCTACGTCGACAACGACCCGGTCGTGGTCGCGCACGGCCGGGCGCTGCTGGAAGAGAACGACCGGACGCGGTTCATCGCGGGCGACATCTTCGAGCCGAAGTCGATCCTCGAGCACGACACGGTGCGGCAGCACCTGGACTGGTCGCGGCCGATCGCGCTGATGTTCGTCGCGACGCTGCACCACCACCAGGGTGACCGGCACCGCCCGGCCGAGATCATGCGCGAGTACGTCGAGGCGCTGCCGTCCGGCTCCTACGTCGCGCTGTCGCACCTGTTCGACCCGGGTGAGGGCGGCGACCACGACACGATGGCGGCCTTCCAGGAGGCCATCGCGAAGGGCTCCCTGGGCGGGGCGACCGCCCGGACCGAGAGCGAGATCCGGGAACTGCTCACCGGTTTGGAACTGGTGGAGCCGGGCGTGGTGCTGCTGGCGAACTGGTGGCCGGACGGGCCGAGCCTCACGCCGCTCAACCCGGCGCAGCGGCTCATCGCCGGGGCAGTGGCCCGAAAGCCCTGATCGGAAACCCCACGCGCCGAGAGTGGCGGTGCTCAACGGCGCGGGGGGAGCAGGGCCTCAGCCGAAGACGCGCCGCTGGATCTCGCGGCGGTAGTCCTCCAGCGTGTTGTCGAGGTGCACCGCGGCGGCTTGGGCGGCCGCGTCCGGGTCCCCGTCCCGGATCGCTTCGTAGATCGCCGCGTGTTCCTCGACCGCCTCCGCGGCGTGCCCGCCCACCGTGCCGTGGAGGCCGATGGTGCTGGACTGGTGCTGCAGCCGCCGGACTTCGCGGACGGCGGCCAGGAGGAACTGGTTGTGGGACGCGGCCGCGATCCCGAGGTGGAAGTCTTCGTCTCCGCGGTCGAACAGCGCCGCTTCGCCGGTCACGTGTCCCTGGCGGCAGGTCTCCGCGGCCGCTTCGATCGACCGGAGCTCGACCGGGGTGGCCCGGGTGGCGGCCAGCTTGCTGGCGGTCATCTCCTGGACCCGGCGGAACTCGAACAGCATGTACACGTGGTCCAGGTCGGTCGGCAGGAAGAGGCCCGACCAGCGGGCCGACCCGAGCATCCCCTCGTCGTCGGCCACGTAGAGGCCGCGCCCCTTCTGCGCGCGCACCCGCCCGATGGCGGAAAGGATCTTGATCGCCTCGCGCACCACGGTCCGCGAGGCACCCAGCCGGGTGGCGAGTTCGTTCTCCGTCGGCATCCGGTCACCGGCCTGCAGCTGCGACTCGGCGATGAGCCGGAGGATCTGCTCGGCGACGCGTTCGTACCCGGGCCGGTAAGCGGCCTCCGCGGGCGGCCCGGGTTCGCCTGCTGCGCGCAACTCGTCCACCCAGTCGTCTCCTTCATCGCCGGCTCAGTGCCATGAACCCTACATCTGCCCGACCTGCACAACAATGTGTATGACTTATTTTCTCCCCTTGAGGTCTTGACGAAGCGGTCTCCACCAGCTGTGATGAGGCGCTATAGAGACCGCCCGCAGAAATGTGTACGACACATCTGACGTGTTCGCTACCTCGTCAGGTGTGACCTGCGGGTCCCACGATGAAGTGGAGTACCTCATGACAGTTCAGGTGCGCGCCTCCGGAGCCAGAGGCTCGTCCGGGCGCCGCAGGCGGTACGCGGGCCTGGTCGCCGGCGTCGCGGCCGTCCTCGCCGCGGTCACGGCCTGCGGCAACGGCGGGAGTGGCGGCGGGGCCCAGGGCGGGTTCCAGCCGGTGCAGCAGACGGGCGGGAAGGTCACCGTCTGGGTCGATGCGACGCGGCTGCCCGCGGCCCAGCTCTACCAAAAGCAGCACCCGTCCGTGCAGATGGACATCGTCACCTACGACGGGGACGCCAACGGCTCGAACTACCTGCAGACCAAGGTGAGCCTGTTCAACCGCACGCGCAGCGGCTGGCCGGACGTGGTGTTCAGCTCGCAGAACAACGAGGTCACCTGGGCGGTGCAGGCCGGGTTCACGGCGCCGCTGAACAAGGGCCAGATCCCGGAGGCCACCCTGAGCGGCTGGACCGCCGGCGCCAATGACCCGTGCACGGTCGAGGGCACGCTGTACTGCCTGCGCAACGACCTCGCCCAGACCGTCCTCTGGTACAACGCGCCGCTGATGCAGTCGTGGGGCTACCAGGTGCCCAAGACCTGGGAGGAGTACCAGGCGCTGGGCCAGCGCGTCGCCACCGAGCACCCCGGCTACCTCGTGGGCACGGCCGGCGACAACTTCACCCCGGAGATCTACCTCTGGGCCTCCAAGTGCGGAGCCAACGAGGTCACCGGCCCGAAATCGGTCAAGGTGAACACCACGAGCGCGAACTGCACCCGGATGGCGTCGCTGCTCGACACGCTCGTCAAGAACCGCACGATGTCGACCAGCAGCGTGTTCAGCTCCGACTTCGCCAAGAACGCCGCGGACAAGATCCTCATGATGCCCGGGCCGTCGTGGTTCGGCGGCTCGGTCTTCCAGGAGTCGTTCAAGACCCCGGCCGGGCAGATCGCCGCGGCCCCGCTGCCGCAGTGGGCCGGGGACCCGTCCCCGTCGGTCGGCAACGTCGGCGGCGGCACCTGGCTGCTGTCCGCCCACAGCGCCAACCTCAAGGACGCCACCGACTTCCTCACCTGGGTCACCACTTCGGACGAGTACCAGGGCAAGGTGTCGCCGGGGTACCCCGCCTACGCGGCGGCGGCGAAGACCTGGCTGGCGAAGCAGTCCTCGAGCAAGTACTACGCCAACGACGTCGCGGCCCCGCTGCAAGCCGCCGCCCCGCAGGTGTGGCCGGGGTGGGGCTACGGCCAGTTCAGCCAGGAGGCGATCTGGGCGTCGACCGTGACACCGGGGCTGACCGCCGGCAAGACGATCGTCTCGATGCTGCCCGAATGGCAGACCGCGATCACGAACTACGCGCGGTCCAACGGGTACGAGGTCAGCCAGTGACCACCGCCACCCCGGCCACCCGGCCGGCCGGGACCCCGTCGCGGCGACGGGTGTTCTGGCCGGGCCGGGCCGGTCACCTGTTCGTCGCCGCCTACGTCGTCCTGCTGATCGCCTTCGGCGTCGTGCCCACGGTGTACGCGGTGTACTTCGCCTTCACCGACGCGGGGGACAACTTCACCGGCTTCTCCAACTTCGTCGAAGCCGCCACGGACTTCCGGTTCTTCTCCGCCGTCGGGCACGTGGCGCTCTACCTGGTGTGCTGGCTGGTCTCCCTGGTCGTGTTCGTCGTCGGGCTCGCGCTGCTGCTGCACCGCCTGACCTCGAGCGGGACCAGCAAGGCGCTGCGCTTCCTGTACTACATCCCGGGTGCGCTGGCCGGGGCCGCGAGCGTGCTGGTGTGGCTGTTCATGCTGGACCCGTCGGTGAGCCCGGTGAGCGCGCTGCTGCGCGCGTTCGGGTTCGACACCTTCGGCGAGGTCGTCGCGCCGGACCACCTCCCGGTCCTGTTCACGCTGATCGCGTTCTGGACCGGGGCGGGCGGCTGGATCGTGGTGATGTACGGCGCCCTGAACAACATCCCGCCCGATCTGCTGGAGGCGGCCCGGATCGACGGCGCGAGCGTGTGGCAGACGGCGTGGCGCATCCAGATCCCGTTGCTGCGCAAGTGGATCGTCTACATGGTCATCCTGGCGTTCGCCGGCGGCACCCAGCTGTTCGTCGAACCGCAGCTGCTCTCGCAGGCGAGCGTCGGCGTCGCCGGCCGGGACTACTCGCTCAACCAGCTGTCCTACGACTTCGCCTTCCAGAACAACAACGTGAACACGGCCGCGGCGATCTCGGTGGAGCTGCTGGTGGTCGGGCTCGTCGTCGCCGGCGTGTTCGTGGCCCGATCGGGGTTCTTCGATGCCGACTGACACCCGCGTTCCCGCGCCGGCGAACGAGTCGCTGCGCCGCCCGGCCCCGCCGCGGCGGCGCGGCACCCGGAAGCTGCCGAACCCGCTCGCGGCCCTGGTGCTCGTGCTGTTCCTGGTGTTCTTCGTGCTCCCGGTGGGGTGGCTCCTGCTGGCGGCCACGAAGACCGACGACCAGCTCGTGCACGGCAACCCGCTGTCCTTCGGCTCGTGGCACGCGCTGGCGGACAACTGGACCGCGCTCACGTCCTTCCAGGACAACGCGATCTTCCTCTGGCTGGGCAACTCCGCGCTGTATTCCTTCGTGGCGCTCGCGATCACGCTGTGCGTGGCGATCCCGGCCGGCTACGCCCTCGCGATGACCGAGTTCCGCGGCCGGCGCACGCTGCTGGTCGCGACGCTGGTCGTGATGCTGATGCCGAACGCGACCCTCGTCGTGCCGTTGTTCCTCGAGGTGAACGCCGTGCACCTGATCGGCTCGATGTGGTCGATCATCCTGCCGTACTCGTTCTACCCGTTCGGCGTGTACCTGACCTACATCTACTTCAGCACCGCGGTACCCCGGGACCTCATCGCGGCGGCGAAGCTCGACGGCTGCTCGTCGTTCGGCGTGTTCCGCCACGTCGCCCTGCCGCTGGCCACGCCGATCGTCGCGCTCGTCGGCTTCTTCAGCTTCGTGGCCAACTGGACCAACTACTTCCTGCCCTACGTCCTGCTGCCGGAAAGCGGCCAGTTCCCGGTCCAGGTGGGCCTGGGCACGTTGCTGAACTCGGTTCCCCAGTTCAACCCGACGGTCGGCACGACGGCCGTGGAGCGGCCGGAACTGGCCCTGGCCACCTTGCTGGCGATCACGCCGGTCCTCGTGGTCTTCCTCTTCTCCCAGCGTTTCCTGGTCGCCGGGATGCTGGCCGGCGCGACCAAGGAGTAACGGATGTATCCCGTCATCACGGCCTCGGTACCCCTGCTCGAACCACCGGGCTGGGCGATCGCCGAGCGCGAGCTCTTTGCCCTGCTCGACCGGGCGTGGCGCCGGTTCGCCCGCGACTTCACCGGCCCGGACGGACGGCTGGCCTACGAAGGCGAGCTCACCACCCGCGACGGCGTCGACGACTTCTACGAAACGTTCTTCAACTGGCCTCAGCTCTACCTGCTCGGCGGCGCCGGCGACCTGCTCGCCGAGTCCGAGCGGCACTGGGAGGGCGTCACCCGGCAGCTGACCGAACTCGGCATGCTGCACGACGAGTACGAACGCGGCTACGACTGGTTCCACCAGGGCGAAAGCCTGCTGCTGCTGTACTTCCTGTGCATGGCCGCGCCCGAGCGGTGGCGCGAGCGCGCCCTGCGGTTCGCGGAGCTCTACGTCGACCCCGCCCACGGCAACTACGACCCCGCGCACCGCATCATCCGCCGTCCCCACAACGGCAGCGACCCGGCGCGCGACGGCCTCTTCGACGGCGGCTCGTACCCGTGGCTGCCCCGGGAAGCCGAGACGTACGGCTTCCCGCTGGAGTGGCTGCTGCCCCCGGACGCCGAGGAACCGCCGCGGGAGCGCGACCCGCGGCTCGGCGAGCAGATGCGGCGCCGGACGGGCACCGGCGACACCGCGGTCAACCTGGCCGCCTCCGGGCTCGTCTTCAACGCGCTGCTGCTGTCCGGCGACCAGCGCTACCGCGACTGGCTCGCCGAATACGTCGGCGCCTGGCGGGACCGCGCCGCGGCCAACAACGGCATCCTCCCCGACAACGTCGCGCCCGACGGCACCGTGGGCGGGCTGCTGGAGGGCCGCTGGTACGGCGGGCACTACGGCTGGTCGTGGCCGCACGGCTGGTACAGCGTCGGGCACGCGGCCGTCGTCGCCGCGTTGTCGGCCGCGCTCGCCACCGGCGACGAGACGTTCACCGACCTGGTGCGCCCGGCACTGGACGAACTCATCGGCCACGGCAAGGTGATGGCCTTCACCGAAGCCGACTCCAGTCTCGGCTCCAAGTGGTCGGTGCAGCTGCGCGAAGACGTCGACACCCCGACACTGCACGTTCCCTTCCGGTACGACGACCGGGGCTGGTTCGACTACAACCCGATGCTGATGGGTGTCCCGGTCGCGCTCTGGCACCACACGGCCGCAGCCGAAGACCGCGAACGCCTCGAGCGGCTGCGCGCGGCCGGCGGCCACGACTGGCGGACCGTGCGGCCGTTCCGCAGCAAGGAGGAGGCCGGGCACGAAGAGCCGTGGTTCGCCTACCTGGCCGGGGACAACCCGGACTACCCGGAGCGCATCCTGGCCGCCGCCCAGGCCCAGGTGCGGCACCGGCTGACCCGCATGGAGCGCTACCGCGACCGGGACGTCTCCGAGGCCGACATCCACCTCTGGCAGCAGTCCAACCCCGTCGTCACCGAGGCGCTGGTCCAGCTCACCTGGGGTGGTCCGCAGGTGGTCTACAACGGCGGGCTGCAGCAGGCCCGCGTCCGGTACCACGACGCGGACGCGCGGCGCCCCGGCCTGCCCCCGTCGGTGGCGGCGCTGGTGTCCGGCATCGACCCCGAGTCGACCGTGGTCGAGCTGGTCAACCTCGACCCGGAGGCACCGCGGTCGGTGATCGTCCAGGCCGGGGCGTTCGCCGAGCACCACATCCGCGGCGCGACGTTCACCGTGTGCGACGACCCGTCCTGGATCGGCGGCCTCTACGACTACGGCCACCGCGAACCGGTCGTGACGACCGCGTCGATCGACCTCGACGGTCCGTGGCTGCGCGTGGACCTGCCGCGGTCCACCCGGATCCGCCTGACCCTGCGGCTCGCCCTGCGGGCCCGCACGCCGTCCTACGCGACCCCGTTCGACGAGTGTGACGCATGAAACGAGGACCACTCGGCGACACCGGGCTGGAGGTCTCCGAACTCGGGTTCGGCGCGGCCCCGCTGGGCCGGCTGCCGCGCGGCGGCGAGCAACGCGGCATCGACGCCGTCCACACCGCACTCGAACTCGGCATCACCTTCTTCGACGTCTCCCCGTTCTACGGGAACGCGGAAGCCGTGCTGGGCAAGGCGTTGCGCGGTGTCGAGCGCTCGGACTACGTGCTCGGCACCAAAGCCGGCCGGTACGGCGAAGCCGACTTCGACTTCAGCGCCGGCCGGGTCACCCGCAGCGTGCACGAAAGCCTCGACCGGCTGGGCACCGATCACCTCGACCTCGTGCAATGCCACGACGTCGAGTTCGGCGACCTCGACCAGGTCGTGCACGAAACGATTCCCGCCCTGCGGGCCTTGCAGGAGACCGGCCTGATCGGTGCCGTCGGCGTGACCGGCTTTCCCTTGCCCGCGCTCGCTCACGTCGTCGAACGCACCCAGGTCGACACGATCATCTCCTACTGCCAGTACACGCTGCAGAACCGGCGGCTCGCCGCGTGGCGGGACCGGTTCGCGCGCCACGGCACCGCCGTGATCACCGCGTCCCCGCTGTCGATGGGGGCCCTCACCAACCGCGGGGCGCCGTCCTGGCACCCCGCACCGGAAGACATCCTCCGGCGGTGCGCGGAGGCCGCCGCGTTGTGCCGGGACCGGGGCGAAGAACTCGCGCGGGTCGCCCTCCAGTTCGCGGTGAACACCGGCGGTTTCGCCTCGACGCTGGTCGGTGCGGCCGACCCGGAGGAGGTGCGCCGGGACGTCCGCTGGCTCACCGAGCCGGTCGACGACGACCTGCTGCGCGCCGTCGAGGAGTGCCTCGAGCCGGTCCGCGACCGCTCGTGGCCCAGCGGCCGACCAGAAAACCAGGACCCGGGAGGAACGGCGTGACCGCGGTCCTCGACTCCCACGTGCACTTCTGGGACCCGCGGCAGCTGCGCTACCCGTGGCTCGACGACGTCGACCGGCTGAACCGGCCGTTCACCCCGGACGACTTTCCCGCCCGGCACGACGTCATCGTGGTCGAGGCGGGGCGGACCCCGGCGGACGCTGCCGCCGAGATCGCGTGGATCCGGCGCGAAGCGCAGCGGCACCCGTGGATCCGCGGAATCGTCGCGCACGCCGACCTCGAGCAGCCGGAGGAGGCGAGCCGGTTCGCCGGCGACCCGTTCGTGGTCGGCGTCCGGCGCAACGTGCAGGACGAAGCTCCGGGCTTCCTCGAGGGCAAGGACTTCCGCGCGGGCGTCCGGCTGCTGGGGGAGACGGGGCTTCCGTTCGACGCCTGCGTCCGCGCGCACCAGCTGCCCGAACTGACCGCACTGGCCGAAGCCTGCCCGCGGACCACCATCGTCCTGGACCACCTCGGCAAACCGTCGCCCGGCGGGCCCGGGTACGACCGGTGGCGCCAGGACCTGCGGCGGCTCGCCCGGCACGGCAACGTGCGGTGCAAGCTGTCCGGCCTGGCCACGGAGACCGTTCCGGGCACTGCCCGCTCGCAGGTGGTCGACGCCCTGAAGGAAGCCCTCGACGCGTTCGGGCCCGGCCGGTGCCTGTACGGCAGCGACTGGCCCGTGATGACCCTGGCCACCGACCACGAGGCGTGGCTGGACGCCGTCCACACCGCGCTCGACGGTCACCCCGCCGAAGCCGTTCTCCGCCACAACGCCGAGAAGACCTACCTCGCACGCGCTGCCCTCGGGCAAGCAGGACGAAAGGACCCGGAATGACTGCCCCACCGCAGAACCCGCCCACCCGGCGGGTCGCCTACTCCGGCCGCCGGAGCCTGGTCGTCGAGGCGGCGGATCCCGTGGCCCCGCCACCCGGCCACGTCCGGATCGACGTGGCCTACACCGGGATCTGCGGCACCGACCTGCACATCTACCACGGAGACATGGACAGCCGCGTCCACCCGCCCGGCGTGCTGGGCCACGAAATGTCCGGGCGGGTCGCGGAGGCCGGTGCCGGCGTCGAAGGCTGGCGGCCGGGCGATCCCGTGACGGTCATGCCCTTGCGGTGGTGCGGCGAGTGCCCGGCCTGCCGGGCCGGCCACACCCACATCTGCCACCGCCTGGTGTTCCTCGGCATCGACGCGCCGGGGGCGATGCAGAGCAGCTGGACCGTCCCCGCCGAAACCCTGGTGCGGCTGCCGTACGACCTCCGGCTCGACCACGCCGCGCTGGTCGAGCCCGTCGCGGTGGCCGTGCACGACGTCCGCCGGGCCGCCCTGAAGTCGGGCGAGCGGGCCTTGGTGGTCGGTGGCGGCCCGATCGGCCTGCTCATCGCCCTCGTCGCCCGCCGGTCCGGCGCGGTCGTCCTGCTGGCCGAGCCGGACCCGTTCCGCCGCTCGGTCGCGGAAGGGCTGAGCCTGACCGCGCTCGACCCGCGTGCCGAACACTTCGCCGAAACCGTCGACCAGTGGACCGGCGGGGCCGGCGCGGCGGTGGCTTTCGAGGTGTCCGGGGCCGAAGCTGGCGTGGCGACGGCGATCGGCGCTCTGGCCACGCGAGGCCGGCTGGTCCAGGTCGCCATCCACCCGGCGCCCCGGCCAGTGGACCTCCACCGGTTCTTCTGGCGTGAACTGACGCTGGTCGGCGCCCGCCTGTACGACCGCGACGACTTCACCGCCGCGGTCGGGCTCCTCGGCGAAGGCGCGATCCCGGCCGACGCCCTGATTTCGCGGACCGAACCCCTCGACCGGGCCGGCGAGGCCTTCGCGGCCCTCGAATCCGGCGCGGGCGTGATGAAGGTCCTCATCGACTGCGGCGCTTCCGGGGAGGCACGATGACCCCGCCTTCCCCGTTCGACCTCACCGGCCGGCTGGCGGTGGTCACCGGCGCGCGCCGCGGGATCGGCCTCGGCATCGCCGAAGCGCTGGCCGCCGCCGGCGCGGACATCGTGGCCGTCAGCGCCCAGCAGGAGCCTTCGGGCAGCGAGGTCGCAAAGCGCGTCACCGCGCTCGGCCGCACCTGCACCGCGCTGAGCGCCGACTTCGCCGACCGGGCCGCCGTCGCGGAGCTGGCGGACACCCTCGCGGATCTCGGGCGCCCGGTCGACATCCTCGTCAACAACGCGGGCACCATCGCCCGGGCCCCGGCCGCCGAACACCCCGACGCCGACTGGGACCGCGTCCTCACCGTCGACCTCTCCAGCCAGTTCACCCTCACCCGGGAGGTCGGCCGACGCATGCTCGAGCGCGGCCGGGGCAAGATCGTGTTCACCGCTTCGCTCTTGAGTTTTCAAGGCGGCATCAACGTTCCCGGGTACGCCGCGGCGAAATCGGGCATCGCCGGACTCACCCGCGCTTTGGCCAACGAATGGGCGGGACGCGGCGTGAACGTCAACGCGATCGTCCCCGGCTACGTCGAAACCGACAACACCCGGGCGCTGCGAGCGGATCCCGGCCGCTTCGCCGCGATCCTCGACCGCATCCCGGCCGGCCGCTGGGCGCGGCCCGAGGACTTCGGCGGCATCGCCGTCTTCCTGGCGTCGGCGGCGTCGGACTACGTGCACGGCGCACTGGTCCCCGTCGACGGCGGCTGGCTGGGCCGCTGAGGCCGCTTCCCGTTTCCCCACCGCAGGATCCTCAAGGAGGATGAGCATGCGTCACCCCGTCAAGAAGGTGCTGGCGGCGCTGGCCGTCACCACCGCCGCCGCGGCACTGACCGCCGTCCCGGCACAGGCAGCCGGGATCCCCGCCTTCACGATCGTCGTGGCTCCCCACGGCGGCGATACCTTGCAGCACGCCCAGAAGCTCGCCCGCACGCTGTCGGCGCGCGCGGACGTCCACGTCGAACTCGCGGGCGGCACGTACCGGCTGAGCGCCCCGCTGAAGTTCACCGGCGAAGACTCCGGCCGCAACGGCCACACCATCACCTGGCAGGCCCGCGCCGGCCAGCGGCCGGTCCTGTCCGGGGGCCAGGCGGTGACGGGCTGGCAGCTGCACGACCCGGCGGCGAACATCTTCGTCGCCGACGTGCCGAAGGGAGCCGATTCGCGGCAGCTCTACATCGACGGCGCGTCGGCTCCCCGGGCCGCGATCACCATCGCGCGCACCGACGTCCAGGTCACCGGCACCGGCCTGACGATCGTCAACCCGGCGTTGAGCTACCTGGCTTCCCTGCCCGCCCAGGACCGCATCGAGGTGGAGAGCCAGAACTCCTTCACCGACCGGTACGCGCCGGTGCAGAGCATTGCCGGCACCACCATCACCATGCAGCAACCGGCCTGGAACAACAACAACTGGGGCTACGACACCCTCGCGCGGCCCTTCGCGGGCGGGACGCTGCTGCTGGAGAACTCGTACGCCTTCCTGCAGACCGGGCAGTGGTACCTCGACCCGGCCGCCGGGAAGCTGTACTACAAAGCCGCACCGGGACAGTCCCCGGCGGGTAAGGACGTGGAGCTGCCGCGCCTGACGTCGTTGCTCCAGGTGAGCGGAACCTACGACCGCCCGGTCCGCAACCTCGCCTTCCGCGGCCTGAGCTTCGAGCACACGACCTGGCTCGAGCCCGGCACGCCGATCGGTTACGCCGACCAGCAAAGCGGCGCGTTCCTCGCCTCGGCCTTCCCCCAGCCCGCCGACTTCTTGACGTCCTGCCAGATCGGCTGCCCGCAGTTCGAAGCGGCCCGCAACAGCTGGCACCAGGTCCCCGCGGCCGTCCAGGTCTCGGCCGCGGACACCATTTCGTTCGAGGGCAACACGTTCGCCCACCTGGGCCAGGTCGGCCTCGGCATCGGCAACGACGCGAACGCCCACGCCGGCGGCGTCGGGCTCGGCGCGTCCGGCATCACCGTCCGGCGCAACACCTTCACCGACGACGCCGGCTCCGGCATCGTGGTCGGCGGCGTGCAGCCCGATGCGCACCACCCGGGCAACCCGGCGATGACCACCAAGAACGTCACCATCACCGACAACCTCGTCACGAACGTGGCGCGGGACTACAAGGACATGGCCGGGATCCTGAGCACCTACGTCACCCACGCGGTCATCGAGCACAACGAGGTGTCCGACCTCGCCTACGACGGCATCGACGTCGGCTGGGGCTGGGGCGCCAACGACCCCGGTGGCAGCCAGGACTACCGCAACCGCGGCCTGTACGCCTACCAGCCCGTGTACACGACGCCGACCACGCTGAAGGACACCGTCGTCCGCTACAACCTGGTGCACGGCACGAAGAAGGTCTTCCACGACGGGGGCAGCATCTACAACCTCTCCGCCAACCCCGGCGCGGTGATCGACCGGAACTACATCTACGACAACCACACCACCGTGGGCCTGTACCTGGACGAAGGATCGCGGTACGTGAGCCTGTCGGGCAACGTGATCCAGGACGCCGGAGTCTGGGCGTTCACGAATGCGAGCAGCACCAACAACACCAACGACAACACGTTCACCGGCAACTGGTACAACACGGGCGCCACCCAGGTCGCGACCGGAGCGCCGCACAACAACGTCCTCGACGGCAACGTCAAGATCACCGACGGGAGCTGGCCAGCTGCCGCGCAGGACGTGATGCGCAACGCGGGCATCTCGCCGCGCCAGCGCCCGGAGCGGTAGTCCGCGATCACGTCATCGGGTGGTCGTCCCCAGGTCGAAGATCCTCGCCGCGTTGCCTCCGAGGTACCGGCGGGTCGTCTCCGCGTCGAGTTTCAGGCTGTCCAAGTGTTCCAGGCACCGTTGCGGGGTGAGCATGGGCCAGTTGGTGCCGAACAAGACCCGGTCACGTCCCCGGCCGCGCAGGTAGTCGATCAGCGTGGCGGGCACGCGATGGGCGGCGTAGGCGGACGTGTCGACGTAGAAGTTCGGGTACTTCGTGGCAAGGGAGACGACCTCGTCGAGCCACGGGTGGCCGACGTGCCCGCCCACGACGACGAGGTCGGGGAAGTCCAGCAGTACGTTGTCCAGGTAGGGGATGGGGCGACCGGGCTCGGAGGGGCACAGCGGGCCGGTGTGACCGATCTGGGTGCACACCGGCACGCCGAGTTCCACGCAGGCGGCGTACAGCGGGTAGTAGCGGCGGTCGTCCGGGGGCAGGTTCCACAGCCAGGGGACGACGCGGAGTGCGACGAACCCGAGTTCGAGCACGGCCCGCTTGAGTTCGCGGATCGCGGCGACCGGGTGGGACAGGTCGACCGCGGCCACGCCGTGGAAGCGGTCGGGGGCCTGGGCCACGGTGGCGGCGACTTCGTCATTGCCGATCAGCACACCGGAAGGGCCCCACCAGCCGCAGATCAGCGCGCGGTCCACCCCGGCCGCGTCGTAGGCGGAAAGCATGTCTTCGACGGACGCCGGGGTGAGATCCGGCGACCGGCGCTCCACTACCGCTTTGTCCTGCGGAGGCGGAGGATCATGAGCAGCAGTCCGCCGAGGACGGTGAGTGACGTCCCGAGCCACACCAGCGGGCCGAACAGCGGGCTGACTCCGGTGCCGGCCAGGCCGGACGTGGTGCCGTAAGTCTCATCGCCACCGTTGGTGCCGCTGGCGGTCCAGCTCGTGCCGAGGCCCGCACCGGGGGAGCCGCTCGTCGTTTCGCCGCCGGTAGCGGATGTCACGGCCGTGGTGGTCGCCGTGCTCGTGTCGGTGTCCGAAGTGGATGGTGCGGTGGTGCCGGTGTCCGACGTGGATGGTGCGGTGGTGCCGGTGTCCGACGTGGATGGTGCGGTGGTGCCGGTGTCCGACGTGGATGGCGTTGTGGTGTCGGTGCCCGGGGAAGTCGTCGTCTCGTCGGTGGTCGGCGGCGGAGTGCAGCCAGGGGTGGTGAACGTGTTGTCGTCCAGGGAGACCTGGCCGTTGCGGGCCAGGGCGCGCCCGGCGACGACGGTGCCGGTCGTCACGGTGATCGAGGTCAACGCCATGATCGTGCCGACGAACTTCGAATGGGTGCCCAGCGTCGCCGAGCTGCCGACCTGCCAGAACACGTTGCACGCCTGAGCTCCGTTGATCAGGTTCACGGTGCTCGCGGAAGCCGTGATCAAGGTGGAGGCGACCTGGAAGATCCAGACGGTGCCGGAGGTGCCCTGGCCGTCCAGGGTCAGGGTCCCGCCGAGGGCGAGCGGCCCGCTGGACTTGTAGACGCCCCCGACCAGTGTCCGGCCGACGAGGTCACCCGCGACGTTCGCGGTGGGCGCGCGGCCGGCGGCGTCGTCGTAGGCGACGACGAGATCGGACTGGGCTTGGCCGGCCACGGCATCACCCGCGTGCGTGGCACCGGCGGCCGTGCCGGGTGGGAACCCGGTGATGGCGGTACCGGGCCAGACACCGAGGTCCCTGTCCAGGGTGCTCGGACCGGTGTTGGTCACCGTCTGCCCGCCCAGCACGGAATAGGACCCCGCGGTGCCGAGCCCGACGGGCGCTTCGGCGGCCACGGCCTGCGGTGCCCCGATCACCAGCCCCAGGGCCAGAGTGCTCACGGCCGCGCACAGACCTGCGACCGCACTGCTCCGGCGCCGGGTCCGGACCGGAAGTGTTCTGCTGGAATGGCCTTTCACGGGTGTTTCCTCCACCGACTCGGCAATCGAAGCCGGCGAGGTCCGGGCCGGGAAGTACGTTCCATCGGAGCACTGGTCCTGCGCCACTTACCCGATTCGGTGAACGCTAGACCGGCCCGAAGCGCTTTACCAGGGAACATCGAATTGTCAACACGAAAGGGGAAGATTGCGCGTCGAGGAAACGCCGAGTGCCGGCCTGGTTTTGTTCCTGGCCGCTGCGAGTGCGGGCGACGGAGCGCCGCGAAACGTTGTCGGAGACGCCCTAGTCCGGCGGCGTGGCACCGGGATGAGCCAGCAGCCCGTCCAGCAGCAGGCTGATCAACCGGGTGGCCAGTTCGCGTTGGTGCTCGTGTCCGCTGATGAGGGTGATGCCGCCGAGCGCCATCAGCACGTCGGACGGCGAGACGTCTGCGCGGAAGTCTCCTGAGGACGTACCGGCGTCGAGTAGTTCGGTGACGGCGCCCGCGAGCGCTTCCCGGCTGTGCAAGCGAAGCCCGTCGCGGGTCGCCAGGATCGCCGGCAGCGCGTCGGCCATGCCCTGTTTGGTGAGCATGTAGTCGACGAACCGCTCCATCCACGTGCGCAGGGCGTCGACCGGTGAGAGTTCGCCGAGAAGCTTCGATGCGGAGTCGCACAGAAGGTCGGTCCTGCTCCGGTAGGTGGCCTCGATCAGGTCCTCGCGGGTGGGGAACCGGCGGTAGAGCGTGGCGATGCCGACTCCCGCCTCGGCGGCGATCGCCTTCATCGAGGTGTCGGCGCCCTCGCGTGCGAACACCTGCGCGGCGACCTCCAGGAGGCGGTTGTAGTTGGCCTGGGCATCGGCGCGAAGCGAGCGTGACATGGTCCTCCTCCTTGCAAGTGGATGCGCATCCACTTATGCTCGGAAGGTAAGCGGATGCGACTCCACTTACATCTTAGAGGAAGACTTCCAAGAGAAGGACAGGACAATGGCAGAACGCATCACCACGCCCTTCGGCGCGCAGTCGACCGCCGATGAGGTGATCGCGGGCGTCGACCTCACCGGACGTCGGGCGATCGTCACGGGCGGAGCCGGCGGCCTGGGCCGCGAGACCGCGCGAGCGCTGGCGTCGGCCGGGGCGGAAGTCACCGTCGCGGCACGCGACCTCGACGCGGCCACGCGGGCCGTGCGGGAGATCGGCGCGGCGACCGGCAACCCGGACGTCCACGCGGCCCGGCTGGACCTCGCCGACCTCACGTCCGTCGCCGGGTTCGTCGAGAACTGGACAGGTCCGCTGCACATCCTGGTCGACAACGCGGGCGTCATGGCGAGTCCCGAGCAGCGCACGCCCGAGGGCCGCGAGCTCCAGTTCGCCACGAACCACCTCGGGCACTTCGCGCTCACCGTGGGCCTGCACGACGCGCTCGAGGCCGCCGGGGACGCCCGTGTCGTGGTGCTGAGCTCCGTCGGGCACGTCAACGGTCCCGTCCGCTTCGACGACCTCGACTTCACCCAGGAGCCCTACGACCCGTGGCTCGCCTACGCGCAGTCCAAAACGGCCAACATCCTCTTCGCGGTCGAAGCGGCCAAGCGGTGGGCCGGTGACGGCATCACGGTGAACGCGCTCAACCCCGGCCGGATCTGGGAGACCGGCCTGGGCCGGCACATCGACGCCCCGCCGCCGACCTTCGACCCTTCGGGCCAGACCGGCGTCTCGGAGAAGAACATCGCCCAGGGGGCCGCGACCTCGGTGCTGCTCGCCGCGTCCCCGCTCGTCGAGGGCGTCACGGGCACCTATTTCGAGGACTGCCGGCAGGCTGAGCCGTTCACGCCCGGCGTCCGCCGAGGTGTCGCGGACTACGCCCTCGACCCCGGCAACGCGCACCGGCTGTGGGACCTCTCGGTCGAGCTGACCGGGGTCGGCAAGTGAGCCCGGAACTCGTGGGGACACGCGCCTTCGTCACGGGCGGCGGCACCGGCATCGGCCGGACCGGCGCTCGCGGATGATCACGGAGGACGCCATGTGGTGGTGATGGAGTGGTCCCCGAGAACACGGGGAACAAGGGCGGCCTCGTGGCTGTCCGGCATTCGTCCAAGGAGGAAACGATGCAGATCCACGAGCTCGGCCATGTCGTTCTTTTCGTCAAGAGCCTTCAGCGTTCCGCGCACTTCTACCGGGATGTGCTGGGCTTCCGCGCCCTGGAGACGCCTGAGCGGATGCGAGTTCAGGTGATGGCGTTCTCGACCGCGGCAACGGCCCCCGCGCCGGGCTCTACCACATCGGGCTGAAAGTCGGCGACAGCGACGAGGAACTCGTAGCCGAGATCTACATCGACGTCGCCGGCTCCGACTGGTCGGACGTGGATCAGGTGCTCGCCGCGACCCGCCCGCTGCGGCTGTAGCCCGGCCGGGAATACGGCGGCCCCGCTCCCTGTCGGGGTGGCGTGAAGACATTTCCGCGGATCGGCAGCATCGTGTTGCCGCTGAAGAGTCTCGGGAGAAAACGCATGAATGGCACAGTGCAGACACTCGATTTGTCCGCTCTGAAGATTCACATCTACACGCCGCCGGAGGACGGGTTCCGCGTCAACTCCACGATCTTCGAGCTGGCCGACCGGCTCATCGTCGTGGACGGGCAGATCTTCGAGCGGTTCGCTCGCAGGTCGGCGACGTGATCGAGGGGCTGGGCAAGCCGATCGACCGGTTCGTGCTGACCCACAACCACCCCGACCACTTCTCCGGGTTCGAGCACCTCACGCAGCGCTTCCCGGGCGTTCAGCTCGCGGCGCTGGCCTCGGTCCGTGCCTACCTGCTCCGGCTCGGGCAGCAGGTGCTGGACGTCCGCAGGGGAATCTTCGGTGCCGGGATCGCGGCGCACGTGGTGGTTCCCGACGCCGTGGTCGTGCCGGGCGAGCTGGTGATCAGCGGAGTGCGCTTCCTGTTCCAGGAGTTCACCGACGCGGAGGCGGAACACACGCTGACGATCACGTTGCCCGAGCACGGCGTCGCACTGGTCTCCGACCTCGTCGGCGGCGCGGGGGACCACCTGTTCACCGTGCAGCCGCACTTCGAGGGATGGATCGCGGTGCTGGAGAAGATCCGCCTCGACACCGCCAAGTTCGGGCTGAAGACCCTCATCGTCGGGCACGGCGCCCCGGTGGGCCCCGAAGCGCTGCCCGCGAACATCGAATACCTGAAGGCCGCCAGGAACGCCTACGACGCGTCCGCGAAGGCCGATGACTTCGTCGCCGCGATCGGTGCCAGCCTGCCCGAGCGCACGCCCGACGCCTGGGTGAACTGGTCGAGCCAGATGCTCTACGGCCACGTCGCCCCGTGATCGGCACGGCACGTTCCCGACCCTGTCGGTCACAGCTCTGGCGAAGAAGGTAGTCGACATGCTCACTTTTGATCTCGCGCTGCGGATGGCCGCCACCGTGCTGGCCGAAGGCGAACGCCGTGGCAGCGCTCCGCTCACCGTCGCCGTCCTGGACGCGGGCGGGCACCAGGTCGTCCTCCACCGGCAGGACGGCGCCGGGATCGCCCGTCCCCAGATCGCGATCGGCAAGGCGTGGGGGGCGCTGGGCGTCGGCTTCAGCTCGCGCGGCATCGCCGACGCGGCCGCTCGCTTTCCCGCGTTCTTCGACGCGCTGGCGGTGGCCTCCGACGGACGGGTCATCCCGGCGGCGGGCGGAGTCCTGCTGCGCGCTCCCGGCCAGGGCGTGGTGGGGCGATCGGGGTCAGCGGCGACAATTCGGACGTGGACGAAGCCTGCGCCATCGTGGCAGCGCGCGAAGCAGGGCTGGAGGGGGAATAAACGCAGCTGCCCGCTTGTCGGCGACGGAGAGCGAAAGGGGTGAGGGTGTGGCGAACCCAGCGGTGGGATCGGGCGAGTCCGCGTACACCGTCGAGGCGGTGGGCTACCGGCCGGAACTGTTCTCCGCGGCGTACCGGATGACGCACAATCCGTCCGACGCCGAAGATCTGGTCCAGGAGACCTACCTCAAGGCGCACAAGAACTGCGAAAGCTTCCAGGGCACTCATCTGCGGGCCTGGCTGAACCGCATCCTCGCGAACACGTTCATCAACGCCTACCACTCGCGCCGCCGCCGGCCCGAGGTCCTGGGGCTCGAGACGCACGACGCCTGGCTCGAGGCCGACCAGGCCGGCGTAGCCTCCGGGATAGGACGGGATCCGGCCGACGTGGTGGTTGCCGCGTTGCCCGATGACGCGTTGAAGGCGGCCCTGGTGTCGTTGCCGCCTCCGTTCCGCGGCGTTGTTCTGCTGGCCGATGTCGAAGGGTATTCCTACAAGGAGATCGCCCGGATCCTGCAAGTGCCGATCGGTACGGTGATGAGCAGGCTCAGCCGCGGCCGCCGGGCACTGCGGGAGGCGATCGAGGCGACCCGGGACCGGACCATCGTCTGATACGGCGGGCCAGGGGCGTGTCTCCTGATTATTTGACCTCTCGGGCCGAGGATGGGCAAATGGTGCGCGCTGAGGGGTTCTCCGATGAGTTGGGGGCGTTGATCGAGCCGGTGTGGCCCAGTCCTGGTGTGCGGGCGGGTCGCCCTTGGAACGATCATCGTTTGACGCTTGAAGGGATCTTGTGGCGGTATCGGGTCGGTGCCCCCGTGGACGGGATGTGCCGGCGGACTTCGGGGCCTGCCAGTCCCCATGGACGCGTCCCCGACTATGGCGTCAACGTGCTGATCGACTCCGCACTACGTCAGCCCGATCATGGTGTGGGGTGACGTGGCACGGCCGACAGCTCGGGTATTGACGTTGCTCGAGTTATTGCAGTCCGGTGGCACCCGTACCTCTGCTGAGCTGGCCGAGCGGCTGAACGTGGATGGACGCACGGTGCGCCGCTACGTGGAGCACCTGCGTGCCCTCGGCATTCCGGTGGATTCCGTGCGTGGTCGTTACGGCGGTTACCGACTGGCGCGCCACTACCGGATGCCTCCGTTGATGCTCACCGACGAGGAAGCACTTGCGGTCGTCTGGGGGCTTCTGCTGACGGGCCGGTCGGGGTCTGGTCCGGCTTCGATCGGTGACGTGGAGGCCGCCACCTCGAAGGTGCGCCGGGTACTGCCCCCGGCCCTGGCACGACAGATTGACGCAGTGGTCGAAACCGTGAATTTCACCCGCGATCGGATCGGCGAGGCAGAGCGCACCGGGGGTGGCGAGGAGGCAAGCGCGAGAGTGCTTCTTGGACTGGCGCAGGCGGCGAGGGACCGGCGACCGATTGCCTTCGACTACCTGCCGCGGCACGGACGTGCACGGTTACGCACCGTTCATCCGCACGGCATCGTTGTCATGCACGGGCTGCTCTACCTCACCGGCCACGACGTCGGGCGCCAGGCGGAGCGGACGTTCCGCCTGGACCGCATCGCCGGCCTGCGCCTGCTGGAGGGCACGTTCGAGGTGCCGGATGACCTGAACCCGGTGCAGCGGGTTGCGGGCCCGCTCGCGGCGGGTCCCGGGCGCCATGAGGTGTCAGTGCTCGTCGACGCTGACGCAATGCATGTGCGAGCGTTGTTCCCGGAGACGCTGGCGTCGGTCGAACCGGTAGCCGGCGTCGCCGGAAATGGTCACTGGCTGAGAATTTTCGTACGTGCGGAACGTTTGGAATGGGTCGCGGGAAGATTGGCCGCCCTCGATCGACCGTTCGTCATCGAGCAGCCGAGAGCTTTGCACGGGGTCGTTGCTGCGCTGGGACAGAAGCTGATCGCCGCGGCGATCGTCGATCCCAGCGGCGACCCAAGCTAGGACCGTGTGGCTCGGCCTGCGTCCGGCATCTTGGGTGTCCGGTTCTGCTGCAGTTGCAGCGCCTGCGGCGTGACCGGCGTGTAGAGGTTGATGAGTGACCCTTCGGGGTCGCGGATCAGAACAGACATGTTGCCCCAGGGCATCATCGTCGGCGCCTGCACGATGTCGAGGTCATCGCCGAGTTCGGTCTTCATGAGGGTAAGCAGGGATTCGACGTCCTCCACGACGAACTCGACGATGGCGGTGCGGTTGGCGGCCGCTCGCGGTGGGTTGTCCGTGATGAAAGCGACCCGCTCCGGCGTGCTGAGCGCGAATGTCGCGGACGGTGTCACCAGCTCGACGAAGTCGTCAGTCAGGTACTGCGGGGTGGCGCCGGTGAGGACCTCGTAGAAGCGGACGAGTTGCGGTAGGTCGTCGGTGATCACGCGGACGGAGGCCAGTTGGACGGTGTTCGTTGTCATGATCATGACGCTATCCTGAATACCGGACAGAACCTGTCCGGATTAGTGCCCAGGGCGGCATCGCCCCAGCCCTCACCGCGGGAAGACGGCTCCTCCGTATCCTGGACGGCGAGGCAACGCGCCGCGGCGGAGGAAATACATGTTCGTGCGCACGTCCACGATCGAAACTGTGCCGCAGGACGAGGTGACGGTGTCGACCTACCGGGACGCCGCGCTCGGGCCGATCACCATCGGCGAGGTCGCGTTCCACGAGGAGCTGCGGCTCGAGACCGACGACGTCGGCACCGGGTTCTACGTCCACCTGCCGATCACCGGCCGGTTCGAGTCCCGGCACCGCGGCGTCGACATGATCGTCAACAGCCAGTCCTCGGCGGTGTACCTGCCCGGCGGCGGGGAGTTCGCCGGGCGGTGGCCGGTCGGCTATCGCGCCCTGTGCGTGCGGATCGACCTGCCGGCCGTGGAGACCGCACTGGCTCGCCTGCTCGGCGACCGCACCTCGAGCCGGGTCACCTTCGACCCCGTCATGAACACCCGGGACGGCTACGGCCGCAGCTGGGCCGACCTGCTGTTCTCCGTCAACCGGCAGCTTTCGCTCCCGGGTGGGCTGCTGTCCCAGCCGCTGGTCGCGGCGCCGCTGGCGGAGAGCATGCTCAACGGCTTCGTCCTCGCGGCGTCGCACTCCCACGCCGACGCGCTCGCCGGTCCCGTCGTCGCCGCGCGGCCGGCGTCGGTGCGCGCCGCCATCGACCTCATCGAATCGGACCCGCAGGCGCCGCTCACGCTGACCCTGCTGGCGACGCGGTGCGGGGTCGGTCCGCGCACCCTGCAGAAAGGGTTCCAGCAGCACCTCGGGATGTCGCCGATGGAATACGTGCGCGACGTCCGGCTGCGCCGGGCGCACGAGGAACTGCGCGCCGCCGACCCGGCCGCCGAGTCGGTCGCCGACGTGGCCCGCCGCTGGGGCTTCACCCACCTCGGCCGGTTCGCCGCCGCGCACGAGGCCAAATACGGCCAGAAACCGCTGCGTACGCTTCGCGGATAACCGAATTCGCATTCTGGACAGTTTCCACTGGTGCGCCGTTGTTCCTGTTAGCGTTCGAATCACGGAATTCGTACGGAACCATTCAGGAAAGCGACCCATGAGCAACGAACCCCTTGCCGACGTGCGCGACATGTACCTGGCGCACACCATGTTCCGCCGGGAGATCGGCCTCGCACCGGCGCTGATCCGCGGCGTCGCCGACGGAGATCTCGAGCGCGCCGCGGTCGTCGCCGACCACGTCCGGCTCGTGGACACCGTGCTGCATCACCACCACGCCAGCGAGGACGAACACCTCTGGCACCGGCTGCTCGACCGGGCCGGCGCCGACGCCGAGCCCGTCGTGCGGGCCATGGAGGACCAGCACGAGGGCATCGACGCGCTGCTGGGCGAGGTCCGCGCGGAGCTGGCGTCTTGGCGTGAAAGTGCCGACCCGGCACGGGGCGCGGCGCTCGCCGAATCGGTGACCCGGCTGCACGAGCGGCTCGTCGAGCACCTCTCCGTCGAGGAGGAGAAAGCGCTTCCCCTCATCGAGAAGCACATCACCGCCGCCGAATGGGGGCAGCTGGTCGCCGCCGGCGCGGCCGACGTCGCCCCGGAGCAGATGCCGCTGATGTTCGGGCTGATGGCCTACGAGGCCGACCCGGGCACGGTGCGGGACATCGTCGCGTCCCTGCCGCCCGAGGTCGGCGCGGTCATCGGAGACCTGGCCTCCCAAGCCTTCGCGGCGCACGCCGAGCGGGTGCACGGCACCGCCACCCCCGAGCGCATCGGAGCGGCACGGTGACCACCCACGACCTCAGCTTCGGGGCCCTGCTCGAACCGCCCGCCGATCGCCCGCAGGACGTCGTCGCGCTGGCCGAGCTGATGGAAGAACTCGGGTACGACGTGGTCACCTTGTCCGACCACCCGTACTGGCCGGAGCGGCTGGACACGATCGCGCTGCTGTCGGCGATCGTGGCCCGGACGACGCGGATCACGGTGCTGCCGAATCTGCTCAACCTCCCGCTGCGCCCGCCCGCCGTGCTGGCCCGCACCGCGGCGACCCTGGACGTCCTCAGCGGCGGCCGGTTCGAACTCGGTCTCGGCACCGGCGCCCAGCAGATGTGGGACGACATCGTCGCGGAAGGCGGGCCGCGGCGCACGGCCGGGCAGTCGGTCGAGACGCTCGAAGAAGCCGTCCACGTCATCCGTGCCCTGTGGACGGCCAAGACCGACGTCGAATTCGCGGGCAAGCACTACCAGCTGGGCGGGGTCAAGCCCGGCCCGGCACCGCTGCACGAGATGGGCATCTGGTTCGGCGCCTACCAGCCACGGATGCTGCGCCTGACCGGGGCCATCGCCGACGGGTGGATCCCGAGTTCGCCGTTCTTCCCGCCGGAAGCCCTGCCGGCCGCCAACCAGGTCATCGACCAGGCCGCGCTGGCCGCCGGCCGTTCACCGGCGAGCATTCGCCGCGGGTACAACATCGAAGGCCGGTTCGACGCCGGTACCGGGTTCCTGCAGGGGGCACCCGAGGTGTGGGCGGACCAGCTCGCCGAGGTGGCGCTGACCCACCGGATCGACACGTTCTTCCTCTACCGCGCCGACTCGGCGGACGTCCTCCGCCGGTTCGCCGCCGAGGTCGTACCCGCGGTCCGCGAACGCGTGGTCAAAGCCTGACTCGAAGGCGCGGCTGCCCGGGCTCGGCGGCAAAGGGGGGCGTCGCCGCCGAGCCGGACCGGCCGGTCAGTCCCAGGCGGACTCGGAAACCTCGCGCCACTTCGCGTCGGAGTCGGCCAGGGCCGCGGCGGCCTGGTCCCAGTACCGCACGGCGTCCTTGCCGAGCAGGAGGCGCACCGGAGCGTCATCGCGGCCGGCCAACTCGGCGATGATCGTCGCAATGCGCGCCGGGTCGGCCGCGTTCGCCTTCGCGGTCTCGGGGTCGGCAGTGCGCAGCATGGCGGCGAACGCGCCGACGGTCTGCCGGTACGGCTCGCTGATCGGTGGCACGGTCATCGACGAACCGGCCCAGTCGGTCCGCATCCCGCCGGGTTCGAGGACCGTCACCTTGACGCCGAACGGCGCGACTTCCTGGGCCAGCACGGTGGAAAAGCCGCCGACGGCCCACTTGGCGCTCTGGTACGCGGCCAGGCCGGCGGAGCCGATCCGGCCACCCAGCGACGAGACCTGGAAGAGGTGCCCGGCACCCTGCTCGCGCAGGATCGGAAGCACGGCCTTGGAAACCTGGACGACGCCGTAGAAGTTCGCGTCGATCTGCGCGCGGAAGTCGTCGAGGGTCACGTCTTCGACGGCGGCGAGGTCGCCGTAGCCGGCGTTGTTGACCACGACGTCGTAGCGGCCGAACCTGGTCAGGCCCTGCTCGACGGCTTTCCGCACGTCGTCGTTGTCGGTGACGTCCAGCGTCACCGGGAGGATCCGGTCACCGTGGGCGGAGACGAGGTCGTCGAGCTGCTCGGGCTTGCGAGCGGTGGCGACCACCTGATCGCCGGCGCGCAGGGCGTTGTCGACGATCGCGCGGCCCAGGCCCCGAGAACTGCCGGTGACGAACCAGACCTTGGACATGTTTCTTCCCTTCAGGAAGCTGAGGAGACGCTTGATCATCTTTTTGGGTACCGGAGGTCCCTTACTGATTCGTCGTTAAGGTACCGGTGGTCCCGTGTCAATGGACTGGCGGTACCTTAAGATGGGCGGATGACGTTCCAGCGTGCCCGCAGCGAAGGGGCCCGGGAGATCCGCCGCCAGGCGATCCTGGACACCGCGGCAGAGATGCTCGACCGGATGCCGGTCAGCGACGTCACCCTCAACGACCTCAGCCGCCGCAGCAACCTCGCCAAGTCCGCGATCCTCAAGTACTTCGAATCGCGGGAAGCGATCCTCCTGGAACTGCTGGACCGAGCCTGGCGACGGTGGACCGCCGACCTCGGCCGCCACCTCGCCGAGCGGCCGAGTGAAGAGACGGCCGCCGAACGCCGTGGTGCCGAGCTGGCCACCATGCTCAGTCAGACGCTCGCCGGCCATCCCCAGCTGTGCGAACTGCTCAGCGCGCAAGCCGGCGTCCTGGAGCACAACGTCTCAGCCGACGTCGCCAGCCGCTACAAGAAGGCCGCGTTCGCCAGTGTCGCGGCCTTGGCCGAACTGGTGCGCGGCCGCCTGCCCGAGCTGGGGGACAGCGCCGGGCGGCTCTGCGGTGAGATCATCATGGCCACCGGCGCCGTCTGGACGCATTCCCGGCCGTCCGCCGGCATGCTCGCCGCTTACGAGGCCGATCCCGAGCTGGCCGAGCACCGCATGTCCTTCGCGCCCACTTTGGAGCACATGATCGCCGTGCTGATCGCCGGGACGCTCAGCATGACTTCGCAGCCGCCCGGCTAGGCGCGCCCCGGGACGGGTCCTCCGGCGCGGCCGGTGCCGAGCCGCGGCTTCAGCGGGTTTCCGGCCGCCGGCTGCCGTCGAGGAAGAGGCCGGCGGCAGCCGCGCTGGCTTCTTCGAGTCCGAGCAGCTTGTGGCGGGTCAGTTTGACCGCGCTGAGGGCGGCTCCGCTGAGGAATTCGCAGAGCGTTTCGACCGAGAGATCATTCCGCAGCGCGCCGCTGTCGATGCCCCGGGCCAGCACTTCGTTGACCGGACCGGCGAACTGCGGGAACACCGCCTTGACCCGCCCGCGGTCACTGAGCAGGACGGCATAGCGGTCGCCGACCGCCACCACCGCGCGCATGATCCGCCCGATCGCGTCTTCGACGCTCGCTCGCGCGAGGCCGGCGTCCTCGAGCCGGCGGACCAGGTCGGCGCCCGCGTCGGTGACGAGGGCGTCGAGCAGGGCTTCGCGGTTCGCGTAGTAGCGGTACAGCGTGGCGCGGCTGACGCCCGCCGCCGCGGCGACCGCACCCAGTCCGGCCGTGCCTTCCTCCTCGGAGAACACGCGGGCGGCGGCATCGAGGATGGCGGCGGACGTGCGGTCGAAACGCGGCGATGCGCCGTCCTGGGTGGGACCGGTCATGGCTGCATCGTAGACAGCCGCGCAGCACTGTGAGACACCACTGTCTAGACAGTGGTGTCTCATCTCAATACAGTGATGTCCTATCAATAGTCATCGGTGTATCGAAGGAGCTCAAGGTGACACGTGTTCTGGTGACCGGGGGCAGCGGGTTCGTCGGCGCCCACTGCCTGGTTCAACTGCTGGCCGCCGGCCACGAAGCCGCCACCACGGTCCGGGATCCGGCCCGCGCGGACGAGGTGCGCGCCATGCTGCGCCAAGGGGGCGCCGGGGCGAAAGCCGACCAGCTGGAGGTGTTCCCGGCCGACCTCACCGCCGACGCGGGCTGGGCGGAGGCGGTGGCCGGCTGTGACTACGTTCTGCACGTCGCCTCGCCTTACCCCGCGGTCATGCCCAAGGACGAGAACGAACTGATCGTGCCCGCCCGGGACGGCGCGGTGCGCGTGCTGCGAGCAGCGCGCGACGCGGGCGTCAAGCGGGTGGTGCTGACCTCGTCCTTCGCCGCGATCGGTTACGGCCAGCACGGGCACGCCGGCACGTACACGGAAGAGAACTGGAGTGACCTTCACGACCCGGACGTGCAGCCGTACCAGAAGTCGAAGACGCTCGCGGAGCGGGCGGCCTGGGACTTCGTCGCCCGCGAAGGCGGCGGGCTGGAGCTGGCCGTCGTCAATCCGGTCGGCGTCATGGGGCCCGTGCTGGGGCCGGACTACTCGACCTCGATCCAGCTGGTGAAACGTCTGCTCGACGGCGCCCTGCCCGGGTGTCCCGACGTCTCCTTCGGCATCGTCGACGTGCGGGACGTGGCCGACCTCCACCTGAAGGCCATGACCGACCCGGCGGCCGGTGGCGAACGTTTCCTCGCCACCAGCGGGGATTTCCTGAGCGCCCGTGAGATCGCCCTGGCCCTGAAGAACGGCGCGGGTGACGCCGCCCGCAGAGTGCCCACCCGGGCGATCCCGAACTGGCTCGTCCGGGCGGTGGCCCTGGTCGATCCCGCGGCCCGGCAGCTCGTCCCGGAGCTCGGCAGGCGTCGGAACGCCTCGGGCGACAAGGCAAGCCGGCTGCTCGGCTGGCAGCCGAGGAGTCCGCAGGAGGCGCTCGTCGCGTCCGCCCACAGCCTGGCGGAGCAGGGGCTCTTGCGGCGGCCGTCCCGGGCCGCCGGGAACTGAACGGCCCCTTCGGACGACCACTGTTCTCGGACACGTCGGCGAGGGCGAGGAGAGCTTCCGTGAAGGCACCGCGCAGGATGGCTTTGGCCGCCGTCGTGCTGTTCGGGCTGTCGGCCTGCGGCAGCGCCGATCCGAGCCGGCCGGCCGAACCGCCTTCGTCGGCGCCGCCCAGCTCGATGACGGTGAGCGGAACTCCGCAATGCCCCGAGCCGCCGGGGTTTCCCGCGTCTCCGCAGCGGGTGGTCACCATGGACGGCGGCGCGGCGGCGGTCCTGGAACGGCTGGGCGTCGCCGACCGGATCGTCGGCACCGCCGCTCCGGACTTCTTCAAGGCTTTCACCGGAGACGAGGCGGCGAAGCTGGCGAAGATCAAGGTGCTCGACCCGGGCCAAGGCAACGCCGAAGCCGTGATCGCGGCGAAGCCCGACCTCGTGGTCGGCATTTCCCGCTTCAGCTTCGGCGGGTTCGACGGCACCCCGAGCGTCGATCAGCTGGCCAAGGCCGGGGCGAAGGCGCTGGTCGCGTGCGATACCGCGCCGGGCGCCGCGGTGCGGGACCTGTCCGCGACGACGACGTTCATCCAGCAGGCCGCGAAGGTCTTCGGCGTCGAGCAGCGCGGCGCCGAGCTGGTCGCGCGGATCACCGCGTCGGTCGACGAGGCGAAAGGCGCCTCGGGCAAGCGGGTTCTCGCTTTGTCGACCCCGCCGGCGGCCGGGCAGCCGGTGCGGGCCCAGGGAGGCACGGGCCTGGCCAACGGGGTCATCACCTTGGCCGGGGGGAAGAACATCGCCGAGGACGTGATGCAGGACTTCGCGAGCCTGAGCGCCGAGCAGGTCGTCAAGCGGGACCCGCAGGCGATCGTCGTCATCTCCGGCTTCGCCCCGGGCAGCGACGACGATCTGCTGAACGCGATCCGCAGCAGCCCGGTGCTCGCCGGCACGACGGCGGTCAAGGAAAGCCGGTTCGCCGTGGTGCCGCAGAGCATCCTGCTCTCGCCGAGCGTGCTCAACGGCGACGCGGTCGCGAAGATCGCCGAAGCACTCCGCAAGTGACCGTGCGCCTGCGACACCCATCCCGGGGAAGTGGCCTGCTGGGCGGGAGCCCGATCGCGGTGGTCCTCGTGGTGCTCGCCGCGGCGCTGGTGGCCTCGGCCCTGGTCGCCGTCGGTCTCGGGCCGGTGGCGATCACGCCCGGCGAGGTGACGTCCATCGTGGGCGCGCGCTTGACCGGCGGTGGTTCGCCCGGGCCGTTCGACTTCATCGTGTGGGACTTGCGCATGCCGCGGGTCCTGCAGGGGGTGTTCGTCGGCGCCGGACTGGGCGTCGCCGGGCTGCTGACGCAGGCGATGGTCCGCAACCCCCTGGGCGAGCCGTTCATCCTCGGGCTCACCTCAGGGGCGGGCGTCGGCGCGGTGCTGGTCTTGACCACGCTCGGCGCCGGCGTCGCCGGGCTGCTCACGGTGCCGCTGGCCGCGTTCGGCGGCGCGGTCGTCGCCGCTCTGGTGGTGTTCGGGTTTTCGCGCTCCGCGGGCCGGATCCAGGCCGGGCGGATGGTGATGACCGGGATCGCGGTCGGGCAGCTGCTGTCCGGGGTCATCTCGTTCCTGGTGCTGCGGACCAATGACGTCGACGCACAGCAGCAGATCCTGTTCTGGCTCCTCGGCAGCCTGGCCGGCGCGCAGTGGCCGCTCGCGCTGACGTGCGCGGCCGTGGTGCTGGTGCTGGTCGTCGTCTCGGCCGCTGGTGCGGGCCGGCTCAACCTGCTGGTGCTCGGCGACGACGGGGCGGCGTCGCTCGGGCTCGATGCCGCCCGCGCGCGGGCCGTGCTGCTCGTCATCGTGGCGCTGGTGATCGGGACCGTCGTCGCCGTCTCCGGCAGCATCGGGTTCATCGGCCTGATCGTGCCCAACCTGACCCGGCTGCTCGTCGGCGCCGACCACCGCCGCGCCCTCCCGGTCACCGCGTTGCTCGGCGGTTTGCTGATCGTCTGGGCCGACACCGCTGCCCGGTTGCTGCTCGCGCCGACCGAACTGCCCATCGGCATCCTCACGGCGGCCATCGGGGTGCCGCTGTTCCTGGTGATCCTGCGCCGCAGCGCGGCGGGAACGGTGGGACTGTCGTGAAAGTGGTCTTCGACGGCGTTTCCGCCGGCTACACCGGAGTTCCCGCGGTCGACGACGTCACGCTGACCATCGCGAAGGGTGAGTTCGTCGCCGTCGTCGGCCCGAACGGCAGCGGGAAGTCCACTTTGCTCAAGACCGTCTACCGGGCGCTGCAGCCCCGTGCCGGGGTGGTGCGGCTCGGCGGTGAGGACGTGTGGACGGCCCGGCACCGCGACGTGGCTCGCCGGGTCGGCGTGCTGGGGCAGGACCAAGCCGGCGGTTACGACTTCACCGCGCGGGAGGCGGTACGGCTCGGCCGCTATCCGCACCTGGGCGCGTTCGACCGGCTGACCGCGTCCGACGAGGTGGTCGTGGCGGAAGCGCTGGAACGCACGGGCGCCGCGGAGTTCGCGGACCGCCCTCTGTCCACATTGTCCGGTGGGGAGCGGCAGCGGGTGCTGCTGGCCCGGGCCTTGGCGCAGCAGCCGGAGCTGCTGGTGCTGGACGAACCCACCAACCACCTGGATCCGGCGCACCAGATTTCGGCGCTGGGCCTGGTCGCCTCGCTCGGCGTCACGGTCGTGGCGGCGCTGCACACGCTGGACCTCGCCGCCCGGTACGCCACGACGATCGTCGCCTTGAAAGCGGGCACGATCGCCGCGGCGGGACCACCGGCGGAAGTGCTCACCCGGGACGTCTTCCGAGAGGTGTTCGACGTGGACGGCAGTGTCGTGCCCGATCCGGTGGACGGGCGACCGCGAGTGCTGCTGCGCGAGCGCCGCTAAGCCGAACCGGTGCCGCGCGCGAACGGATCCCACGCGGGGTCGGTGTGCACCTCGAGTTCGAGGAATTCGGTGACGTCCTGGGCGACTTCGGCGCCGTGCAGGTGCTCGATGAGCGCCGCGGTCATGTCCATCCCCGCGGCCACGCCGGAGGACGTCCACCGGTTCCGGTCCTCGACCCACCGGGCCTGCCGCACCCAGTCGACGTTCTTCCCCTGGGTGGTGACCCAGTCGAACGCGCGCTTGTTGGACGTCGCGCGGTAGCCGTCGAGCAGGCCCGCGGCCGCGAGCACCGCCGAGCCCGTGCACACGGAGGTGATGAGCGAGGCCCGGGCCGCGTAGCCGGCCAGCCAGCTGAGGAACGACTCGTCCCGGACGAGCGTCCTGGTGCCGCGGCCACCGGGAACCAGCACGATGTCGGGGTCCGGGGCGGTCTCCCGGCGGTCGGTCACCGACACCGCGAACCCGGGGGAGCCGGCCACCGGGCCGTCGTCCGGACCGATGAACCGGACTTCGAACAGTTCCCGGGCGGCGCCCAGCAGGTCGACCGGGCCGAACACGTCCAGCAACTGGAAACCGTCGAACAAGATCACGCTGACGCGCCGCTTCGCCATGGTCACAACCCATCCACGAGAGTGTGCAGCGGTGAGACCCGCGTTCCAGTGGTCGGCCCGGTGCCGGGGAAAGTTCCCGCGGACATTCGCGGGAACTACCCGGGAGCCGTGGCCGACTTCTCCGGCATGGACTGTCAAACGGCCTCCGGCCCGACTGTTCGACACGGCGGATGAAGGGAGCCCGATGTCCATCGACGAGCGCGAGGAACGCGCGGCGGAGCCGGTGGCCGAGCCGAGGGCCGGCTGGGCGTCGATCCGTCCGCTGCTGCTGCGGGTGCACTTCTACGCGGGGGTCTTCGTCGGCCCCTTCCTGCTCGTGGCCGCGATCACCGGCCTCGCTTACGTCTGGGCACCCCAGGCCGAGCAGGCGGTCTACGACCACGAACTGCACGTCCCGGCGGCGGCCGGGACCGTGCCGCTGGATCAACAGGCGGCGACGGCCCGGGCCCTCGTGCCCGACGGCACCCTGACCGGAGTGCGGCCCGGACCGACGTCCACCGACAGCACGCAGGTGATCTTCGACCGGCCCGGGCTCGAGCCCAGCTTCCACTGGACGGTGTTCGTCGACCCGCACACCGGCGACGTCCGCGGCCAGCTGGAGACCTACGGTTCCGGGCAGGCGATGCCGCTGCGGGGCTGGATCGACGTCCTGCACCGGAGCCTGCACCTCGGCGACTTCGGCCGCCTTTACAGCGAACTGGCGGCCAGCTGGCTGTGGGTGGTCGTGCTGGCCGGGCTCGCGCTCTGGCTCGGCCGGCGCCGCCGCAAGCGCGCGTCGGCGCCGAGCCCGCGGGCCAAGCTGCTGACCTGGCACGGCCGCACCGGCCTGGTGCTGGCGATCGGGCTGCTGTTCTTGTCCGCCACCGGGTTGACGTGGTCGCAGTACGCCGGAGACAGCATCTCCGAGCTGCGCACGCAGCTGGACTGGACCACCCCCTCGGTGTCGGCCACGGTCCCCGTGTCGAGCGGGCGGGACGTCGGGTTGGACGGCGCCCGTGAAGCCACGCTGCGGGCCGGGCTGACCGGCCCGGTCGAAGTGCGCCCGCCGGCCGCGCCCGGCCAGGCCTACGTCGTGGCGCAAATGGGGCGCAGCTGGCCCGTGCAGGCCGACTCGATGGCCGTCGATCCGGCGACCGGAACCATCACCGACACCCTGCGGTTCGCCGACTACAATCTCGCGGCCAAGCTGAGCACGTGGGGGATCGACGCCCACATGGGCTTCCTGTTCGGGATCTGGAACCAGATCGTGCTCACCCTGCTGATGGTCGCGCTGATCGCCGTGATCGTCTGGGGCTACCGGATGTGGTGGCTGCGCCGGCCGACGCGCGGCGAAGCCCGGTTCGGCCGGCCGCCCGCGCGAGGAGCGTGGCGGCGGATCCCGGGACGGGTGCTGGCGCCGGCGCTGGTCGTGGTCGCCGTCGTGGGCTACTACCTGCCGTTGTTCGGGTTGTCGCTGCTGGGGTTCGTCCTCGTGGACGGGTTCCTCGAGGTACGACGGGGGAAGGTGGACGCGTGATCGCGGCGGAGGGTCTGCGCTGGATCCTGACGGTGGTGTTCGTGGCGACCGGGGCGTTCTGCGCCTACCGGTGCACGCGGCAGGGGACCGTCGCGGAGCGGGTGGGCGACGTCCTGCACGTCGTGATGTGCGTCGCGATGGTGGCGATGGCGTGGCCGGTGGGCATGGGTGGCGCGCGGCTGCCGCAGACTGTCCTCTTCGGACTCGCGGCGGTGTGGTTCGCCGGTGTCGCGGTGACCGGTGCGGCACACGCGGACCACGGCGGCCGCCGGGCGGCGGTCTACCACGTGGTGATGATGGCGGCCATGGCGTGGATGGTGTTCGTGATGCCGAGGGCGATGGGCGGCATGTCCGGCGGCGGCGGGATGACGGAGATGCCGGGACACCACGGGATGGCGATGCCCGTCTCCGGCGTCGGCGGCGGCGCTCCGGCCGACGTGCGGGTCGTCGCCCTCGTGCTGCTGGCCGCGTTCGTGGTGGCGGGCCTGGTCTTCCTGTCCCGCGCGTTCGACGACGCGCGGGCGTCGGGGCCACCCCTGCGCTTCCTGGGCCGCGGCGCCGACGGCGCGATGGCGCTCGGCATGGGCCTGATGCTGCTGACCATGGCTTGAGCCGCTGTCCGAAGTGGACGCCTGGCGTGCGTGACCACGGGCCGGATGACGGTCACCGGTGTCCACCCGGCGCCCGGCCGCGGCCGCGGTGACCTGCTGTGGTTCGCCGGGGTCGTCGAGACCGGCTCCGAGCACGCCATCGCCACGGCTGTCGTGACGGCGGCGCGCGCGGAACTCGCCGACCTGCCCGAGGTCACCGGGTTCACGGCGCGCCCGGGCTGGTCGCAGAGGCCACTGTGGACGATCGAGTCGTCCTGGCCGGCAGCCCGAAGCTGTTCGCCGAACGCGAGGCCGGGCGGTCGAGGACCTGCGCGCGGCGGGCGCCCGGGTCGCCATGGGTCGGCGCCGCGATGCCGCTGTCGTCGGTCTTGGTGGTGTCCAGCAGCCTGCGGCTGCGGTCCTTCAGCCGGCCGACGGCGCGAGGACCTTGTCCAGCACGCCGGCCTTCACGTCCGCGACGAGCACCTCGAGCTGTTCGAGGCTCATCTCGATCCGCTGGCCGAAGTCGTCGGTGATGACGATCGCGCGCTCGGGCGGAGCGCCTTCGGCCACGTAGAGCTCAGGGCAGCCGCAGTTGCACTGGCCGCAGAAGGTCGCGATGTGACGGAGGTCGGTCGGCTGTGAGGTCATCGTCGGCTCCTCGAGGTTGAGTTGCTCTCTCGGTAGTCGTCCGGCGAGCCGGGTTGGTTCCCGGCGATCATCATCAGGCCGCGCGACGACGGCTGGCCGGCAGGTGCGGGAACCGGCGACGCCGGCCCTGGCCGCCGTCTTCGGCCCGGGGCTGCCAGCCGAGCGTGACCTCGTTGTGCGCCACGGGCTCGACGCGGGTGCTCGGGCCCGGTGTCGACGTGCGGCGGTGCTGCCGGCGGACGCCGTAGAGGAGCCCGACCCCGGCCACGAGCAGGCCGTGGGACAGCACCCGGGACACGGTGACCTGGCCGTCGAAGAGATCGATGCCCGACACGAGACCGAGAACGGCCACGAAACCGGCCAGGGCGGGCAGCAGCCCCGACGCCGTCGCCGGGCGCATCGCCGCCCAGAGCAAGCCGAACCCCACCGCGAGGTTCCACGCCGCGCTCTCGTTGCCCAGGTGTACCGCCATCGCCGCCATCCCGCCGTGCTCGGCGTGGCCCACGTCCATGCCGAGCAGTTCGGCGAGGCCGAGGCCGCTCTGGACGAGCGCGACGAGGGTCAGGGCGATGCGCAGGCCCCAGCGCTGCGCCGACGGGGCCGGGACCTCGGTGAGGATGCGTTCGGTCAGGTCCGGCACCCGCGGCGCTTCGCGGACCAGCATCAGCCGCCGCAGCCGGACGGCGTCGTCGTGCCAGGCCCGGCAGTGCGGGCAGCCCGCGCGGTGGCGGTCCACCACCGAGTCCGGCAGTGAACCCGCTTCACCGTCGATCCGGGACGAGAGCGCTTCACGGAAGTCGGAGCAGTTCACGTCCACATAGTCGCGCGGAGACCCGTCGGAGTTCCCGGCGGCGTGGGTTACGGTGTCGTGTCGTGGACTCCAGCCGGGATCGTGACGACGAACGGATCACCGCCCTCGCCCTCGCCGCGGCGCGCGGTGACCAGCGCGCCTACGAGGACTGGGTGCGCTCGACCCAGGCCGACGTGTGGCGGTTTGTGGCCCACCTGACCGACTCGGCGGTCGCCGACGACCTGACGCAGGAGACGTACGCCCGCGCGGTGGTCTCGCTCACCCGGTTCGCCGGGCGGTCGTCGTCGCGCACCTGGCTGCTGTCGATCGCCCGGCGGGCCGTGGTCGACCACTTCCGGGCGCGCTCGGCGCGGCCGCGGCTGTCCGGCCAGGACTGGACGGCGGCCGTCGAGGAGGAGTCGGCCCGCAGCCGTGCGGGTTCTTCGGGGTTCGAAGAGGTCGTCGAGGTCGGCTTGCTGCTGGCGGGCTTGGACGGCGAGCGGCGCGAGGCGCTCGTGCTGACCCAGCTGCTCGGGTACACCTACGCCGAGGTCGCGGAGATCTGCGGCTGTCCGATCGGGACGGTACGCTCCCGGGTCGCCCGGGCCCGCGACGACCTGCTGACCGCGCGCGACGAGCGTGGCAACGTCATTTGACCGTCCACAGTGGATCAACTGTGTCGATGGTGGAGAGGCGCCGGGCAGACCGGACCAGCGGCCGGATCCGCTGCGGGCTGCGCTGGCGAGGCGCCTTCAGTACGGGTTGCCGGGCACGTTGAGGCGCACCTGGTAGAGGCCGAACCCGCCACCGGAAACACCGGAGGTGAGGTACAGGGTTCGGCCGTCCGGTCCGCCGAACGCCGCGTTGGTGGTGTTGCGTCCCGCGGAAATGGTGCCGAGCTGCACGCCTGACGGTGAGAAGACGTGGACGAGCCCTTCGTCGTAGGAAGCCCAGTACAGGTTGCCCGCGCAGTCGACCGTCGCGCCGTCGGGAGTCCGCATGCTCGCGAACTTCGTGCGGTTGCCGGTGGTGCCGTCGGGGTAGACGGTGTACTTCATGATCGCGTCGGCGCCGGTGGCCCCCACGTAGAGCGTCTTGCCGTCGGGGGACAGGACGACGCCGTTCGGCTGCGGCAGCGTGTCGTCGACGAGGCCGACCACGCCGTCGCGGACGCGGAAGACGCTGGTGCGGCCGCCTTGCTCGTCGGCGCGGTTGCCGCGCTGGTAGTTCGGATCGCTGAAGTAGGTGGTGCCGTCCCGGCCGGTGGTCAGATCGTTCGGGGAGTTGAACGCGTGACCGAGGTAGTTCGCCGCGACGGTCGTCCGGCTGCGGTCGGTCAAGCTGTAGGAAGAAACGGTGCGGTTGTCGTGCGTGGCGGCGAGCACCCGCGTGCCGTCGGCGGTGATCGCCAGGCCGTTGCTCCCGGAGTCGGCGATGAACGTCTCGAAGGTGGCCGGCGGCGTGTACCGGAGCACCGCCGACGGCTGGACGCCCTGGGGGCCGGTGGGGTTCTGCATGTTCGACAGCAACAAGGTGCCCGTGCGCTGGTCCCACGTGGGCCCTTCGAGGAAATTGAACCCACTTCGGATGAGCTGGGACGCCACCGCCTGGCTCGGCAACGGCGGACCGTAGGTCCCGTCCGGTGCGCACGGTGAGGCCGTGGTGGCGCCGGACGCGGTGGGCGTCACCACGCCCGTGATGACGATCGCCGCCGCCGTCACCGTCCACCTGCGACGGAGTGTCCTGCCGTGAGCCATGACGGCTCTCCTTTCGTGAGGGGGTTCACCGTCCGAGCTCGACCTTGAAGATGCTTTCGTCGCTGTTGTTCGCGATGCTGTCCTTGTCGCCGTGGTTGCTGGTGGTCAGCCACAAGCCGCCGTCCGCGGACGGTTCCACCGTGCGCAGCCGCCCGTACGTGCCGTTGAGGTACTGCTGGACGTCGGTCAGGCTGTCACCGGAAATCGTGGCCCGGTACAGCCGCGCTCCGCGCAGGCAGGCGATGTAGAGGGCGTCGCGGACCACGGCGATGCCGCTGCACGAACCTTCGGCGACGCGGTAGGTGCGCTTGGGCGCGATGAAGCCGGCTTCGGCGCAGCTGCCCGTGGTGCCCTCGCAGCGGGGCCAGCCGTAGTTGCCGCCGCGGACGATCAGGTTGGTCTCGTCCATGACGTTGTTGCCGAATTCCTGTTCCCACAGCCGGCCTTGGGAGTCGAAGGCCAGGCCCTGGGGGTTGCGGTGGCCGTAGCTCCACACCGGGGTGCCGAAGGGGTTGTCCGAGGGGATGCTGCCGTCGGGGTTGATGCGCAGGACCTTGCCGGCGAGGTTCGCGAGGTCCTGGGCCCACTCGCCGTTCTGGCCGTCGCCGGTCGAGATGTAGAGCTTGCCGTCGGGACCGAAGCGCAGCCGGCCGCCGTTGTGGTACTTGTTGCGCGGGATACCGGTGAGCAGCACCTGCGGGGTGCCCGTGAGCACGCCCCCGGTGTAGCGGACGCGCACCACCCGGTTGTCGGTCGAGCTGGTGTGCATGACGTACAGCCACGGGTCGGCCGCGAAGCCGGCGGCCACGGCCAGCCCGAGAACCCCGCCCTCGCCGTCGGTACCCGCCACGTCCGGCAGCCGCCCGGCCACGGTCTTCGTGCCGGTGGCGGGGTCGAGGCGGACGATTTCGAAGGCGTCGCGGCGGCCGTAGAGCACCTGTCCGTCGGGCAGGGTGGTCAGGCCCCACGGCAGGTCGGTTTCGGTGGTGACCCTGGTGACCGAGCACAGCGCCGTGGTGCAGGCGGTGCCCGTGGTGACCGCGATCGCCGTGCTCGGGGCCGATCGGTTGGCCTGGGCGTCGCGCGCCCGCACCTGGTACCGGTAGCGGGTGTCGGCGGCCAAGCCGCTGTCGGTGAACGACGTCGTCGCCGCGCCGCTGGTGGACCCGGCGACTGCGCCGTTGCGGAGCACCTCGTAGCCGGTGACGCCGACGTTGTCGGTGGCCGGCGACCAGCGCACGGTGACCGTGGTGCCCGACGCGGTCGCCGTCACGCCGGCGGGGGTGCTGGGCGGCTCGGTGTCGGCCTGGCACTGCGGCACGCTGACGGTGACCGTGGGACTGGCCTGGGAGACGTTGCCCGCGGCGTCGCGGGCGTTGACGTACAGGCCCCAGGTGGCTCCCGGCACGGCGGTCAGCTCGGCCGACAGCGCCGTGCCCGGCACCGAGGTCATGAGCTGCCCGTCGTGGTAGATGTCGTAGAAGGCCACGCCGACGTCGTCGGACGACGCCGACCACGAGAACGTCACGCCGGTGCACGTCAGGTTCGAGGTGCGGGGATCGGCCGGCGCGGTCGGTGGGGTGGTGTCGGCGTCCGCGGCCGACGCGTCGGGGGACGGAAGCACGGCACCCAGGCCCAGCAGCACCACGGTGGTCACCGCCCGGAGGCCCGTGCGGGTCCTTCTCGGAGTAGCTCGCATGGTGTTCCTCTCTCAGGGACGCGAAGCCACTGGGAGCGCTCCCAGGCACCGTAGCGCACCCGGTTCGCCGCCGACAAGACCGGTGAGCGGTTTTCCAACCACAGTCAGATCCAGCCGCGCCGGGTGGCTTCCATCGCGATCTGGAACCGCGTCCGGGCCCCGGTCCGCTGCATCAGCTTGGTGACGTGGCGCTGCACCGTCCGCTCACTCCAGCCGAGCGCCCGTCCCACGGCCTTGTCGGTCACCCCGGAGGCCAGCAGTGCCAGCAGTTTCGACTCGTCCGCGGACAGCTCGCCGGGGTCGTCGGGGCCGAACCGGACCGGCACGCTGCGCGTCCACACCGACTCGAACAACGCGATCAGCGCGTCCAGCAGCGGCGACGGGTGGATGAGGTACGACGCGGTCAGGGCGGGGTCGCCCGGGCGCATCAGCGGCATGATCGCGAGCCGGTCGTCGGCGATCGCCAGCTTCATCGGGACGTCGCCGGCGATCCGGGCCTGTTCACCGTGCCGCACCCCCAGCTCGATGTCGTCGAGCAGCCCCGGCAGCTCGACCGCGCTCTTGTCGTAGACCACCCGGTACTTGACTCCGCGTTCCAGCAGCGCGAGCTCCACGTGGTTCGGTTCGCCGTGCCCTTGCGGTGCCGCGTACGGCGGCCGGTCGAAGCCGCGCATCTGCACCCGGATGTCCTGCTGCATCCGCGTCCAGCGGTCGTTGACCTCGTCCCGCCCGGAGATCACCTCGACCAGCTCGCCCGGGTGCGCGAACCGGGTGCTCGCGCGGTAGGTCTCCATCAGCGTGCCGATGTGGCGGCGCGTGTCGCGCAGCGCGGCCTCGCGTTCGCGCAGGACGGCCTCGATGGCCCGGTCGGGCGGGACGACCACGTACCGGGGCGGGCGGCCGGCGGAGCGCGTCGCCAGGCCGGCCTCGACGAGCGCCTGCAGCGCCCGCCGGGTCGCGGGCAGCGAGCGGTGCGTGTCCTGGGCGAGTTCGGGGGCGGTCGCCTGGGTGCGCCGGACGAGGGCGTCGTAGGTGGCTTCGTCCGCGCCGCTCACCCCGATCGGTTCCAGCACCGCCGTCGCCCTCCTCGTGTCGGGTTTCCGACACCTGACCGGAATCCGCCGCCTCGATGAGCTTGTCACGCGGTGATCATTAATGCACCGTTTGGAAGTCGACGGCGCGCAACCTCACACGGGGCGCGCCGTCTCGCTTGTCCGCCGCGACCTGACGGAACGAAGGAGTCTCCCCATGTCCCTGTCCGCCTTGCGGACCCGTGGCCGGCACCTGGTGCTCGCGGTGCTCGTCACCGCCGGGGCCCTCGGTGCCGGGCCGGCGGTGGCCGCCGCCGGCCCGCCGCCCGCGGCCGCCCACTCGAAGATCGCCCAGGAACTGCTCGACCGGATGGCCGGTGCCCGATCCGGCCCGGACGCGAAGTTCGAGGCGGTCGTCGTCCTGAAGGACCGCGGGCTGCGGCCGTCGGCCCCCGCGGCCGCGCGCAAGGCGCTCGCCGACTCGGCGGCGGCCATGCAGGCCCCGGTCGTCGACCTCGTCGGGGCCCGCCGGGACCAGGTCGTGGGCACGTTCTGGCTCAAGAACATGGTGTTCGTCCGCGCCACCCCGGACACCCTCGACGCGGTCGCCGCGCTGCCGCTGGTCGACCGCGTGATCCCCAACTTCACGCTGCACTCGCCGACCGAACCTCGGAAGACCCGGCAAGCGGCGGCGGAACCCGGCGCGGCCTGGGGCGTGCAGAAGATCGGCGCCGACCAGGTCCAGCGGGACGGCGGCACCGGGGCCGGGGTGCGGGTGGCGATCCTCGACACCGGCATCGACACCCAGCACCCGGACCTCGCGGGCAAGCTCGTCAGCGCCGACCCGGCGAACCCGGAGCACCCGGGTGGCTGGCTCGAGTTCGCCGCCGACGGGTCCCCGGTCCACTCCACCCCGCACGACAGCTCCTACCACGGCACCCACGTCGCGGGCACCATCGCGGGCGGGCACAGCTCGGGCACGCAGATCGGCGTCGCGCCCGGCGCGGAGCTGATGGCGGGGCTGGTCATCCCGGGCGGCACCGGCACCCTCACCCAGGTGATCGCCGGGATGCAGTGGGCGATCGCGCCCTACGACGCCGACGGCAAGCCGGCGGGCGAGCCCGCGGACGTCGTGAGCATGTCGCTCGGCGAAGAGGGCTACAGCAGCGAGATGGTCGAGCCCGCCCGCAACATCTACCTGGCGGGCGCGTTCCCGGCCTTCGCCATCGGCAATGAGTGCGTCGCGGGCGGCTCGGCGGCGCCCGGCAACGTCTTCGAGGCGACCGGGGTCGGCGCGACCGACGCTGACGACAACGTGCCGGACTTCTCGTGCGGCGGGGTCGTGCGGAAGAAGGACTGGGCCGACGCCCCGGCGAACTGGCCGGACAGCTACGTCGTGCCGGACGTGTCCGCGCCCGGCGTTGACGTCCTGTCGGCGCTGCCCGGCGGTGAATACGGTTTGCTGAGCGGCACGTCGATGGCGACCCCGCACGTCGCGGGCACCGTTGCGCTGATTCTGCAGGCGAACCCGCGCCTGACTCCCGACGAGACGCTGGACATCCTGACCGGCACGGCGTTCTTCGACAACCGCTACGGCGCGCGGCCGAACACCCGCTTCGGCGCGGGCCGGATCGACGCGGCCGCCGCCGTCGCCGAGGCCCGCCTCGCGAGCGGCATCACCGGGACGGTGACCGCGGACAAGTCCCGGGATCCGTTGCGGGGCACGACGATCACCGTGGCGTCCACCGGCCGCTCGTACACGAGTGACGCCGAGGGGCACTTCAAGATCCGCGTGCCCGCGGGCACCTACGACCTGACGCTGTCCCGCTTCGGGTACCACGACCAGCGCGTGCGGGCCGTGGTGACCGGCGGGAAGCTGACGGACCTGCGGATCGCGCTGAAGCCGACGCCGCGGGGCGTCATCACCGGCCGCGTCACCTACGGGCCGACGGGCTCGACGGTGCCGGGCGCGACGGTGCGCGTGGCGGACGTGCTCGACGAACTCACCGCCGTCTCCGATGGAAACGGCCGCTACACCGTCAAGGACGTGCCGGAAGGCACCTACCGGGTGGCCGCCTCGGCGGCCGGGATCTCGACCGCGAACCCGCGCCAGGTCACCGTGAACCCGAGGTGGCCCGCCGCGGCCGACTTCGCGCTGCCGCGGCCGCCGGCGACGCAGCGGGCCTCGGTGACCCGCGACGGCGGCCAGATCCACGCCGAGACCTTCTGGCCCGCCATGAGCGGTGACGGCGGGGTGATCGCGTTCGCCAGCATGTCCTCGGAAATCGCACCCGGCGAGGCGAACGACGACATGGACATCTTCGCCAGGGACACCCGCACCGGCGTGATCGAACGGATTTCGGCCGCGGCGGACGGCACGGGCGCGGACGCGTGGGCGATCAGCCCGACGATCAGCCCGGACGGGCGGTACGTCGGATTCCTCAGCGGTGCCACCAACCTGGTGCCCGGCGACGTCAACGGCGTGCCCGACTCCTTCGCCCGCGACCGGCGGACGGGTGCGAACGAGCTGATCTCGGTGTCCTCCGACGAGCGGCAGGCCGACGGGCTGTCCGGCCAGCCGGTCTTCAGCGCCGACGGCCGGTACGCGGTGTTCCTCAGCCAGGCCACGAACCTGGTGCCGGGGGACACGAACGGCCGGCAGGACGTCTTCCTGCGCGACCGGGTGGCCGGGACGACCGAGCGCGTCTCGGTGGGTGCCGCCGGGGTGCAGGCGGACGGCGACTCGCTGGAGCCGAGCGTCAGCGCCGACGGCCGGTTCGTCGCGTTCGAGAGCGGAGCGGAGAACCTGGTGCCCGGCATTGCCAACGACCACCGCGACGTCTTCGTGCGTGACCGGCGGACCGGGACGACGGAGGTCATCCCCGCGCCGGCCGGGGTGGAGGTGACCCAGCCGTCGCTCAGCGCGGACGGCCGGATGGTGGCCTACGCGAGCAGCGGCCCCGACGCGCCGTCGCAGGTTTCCGTGTACGACCGGCAAACCCGCGCGAGCACGCTGGTGTCGCAGGCGGCGAGCGGGACCGGCGGCGCGGACGCGTACACGGCGAGCCCGAGGATCAGCGGCGACGGGAGTTACGTCGCGTTCTTCAGCTTCGCCGCCAACCTCGTACCCGGCGACGACGGCATGTCGGACGTGTTCGTGCGCGACCTGCGGGCGCGGACGACGGCCAAGGTGTCGGGCGGGGTGGGCGGCCGGCTCGGCGACGCCTACAGCGACTTCCCGTCGATCAGCACCGACGGCAAGTACGTCGCGTTCGAAAGCGAGGCGACGAACCTCGTCGAGGACGACACGAACGGCTACTCGGACATCTTCGTCCACGACCGGGCACCCGGCCCCGAGCCGCGGTTCGCGGTGGCGGACCTGCACACCGACGGCGGCCACGGCCGGTCGCCGGTGCGGATCACCGCGTCGGTGAAGGACGTCGGCGAGGTCGCGGGCACGTACCAGGCGGTGCTGTGGATCGACGGCGCGGTCGCCGCCGAGCGCGCCGTGCCCGTGCGGAAGGACCAGGCCACCCGGGTCTCGTTCGAGGTGCGCGACCTGCCGCGCGGAACCCACACGGTGCGGCTCGGGCCGCTCGCCGGCTCGGTGACCGTGGGCCGGTGAGGGGAGGAGCCGGGAGGGCGTGTCGCGCTCCCGGCTCCTCGCCGGCCGGAAGTACGGATCGAGGGCGGGTCGTTCCGCCGCGGGTGGTGTGATCCGGGCGTGAGCCGTGCCGGAGAGGAGACCGACCGCCGCATGCTGCGTGCCCGCGGCACCCTGGACCGGGACTACGCGAAGCCGTTGGACGTGGCCGCGCCGGCCCGGGTCGCGCACGTCTCGGTGCCGCACTTCAGCCGGACCTTCCGGGCCGCCTTCGGCGAGTCGCCGACGGACTACCGGCGGCGCGGTCCGCTGGCGGACGTGCCGACCTGCTTCGCCATGGCGTGGATGCGGCCGCGGAGCTGATCGTTTCGGATAAGCGTCCCGGCGGTCGCCGAGGCGCAGCACGGCCGCCTCGACCTGGCCGGCCGGGTCGAATCGCCGCCACCACGGATTGTCGTCCTCGCGCATGCCGGTCACCGTGGCCACTCGGACGCTGCCATCGCACACCGGTGTTCCGGCGTCATAGTCCGGCGTTCGCGCGCCCACCTGCCCGCCGCTGCGCGCGGTTGGCGTAGCTGACGAGCAGGAGCGCGAGCAGGGGTTTACGGTTCACGTCCGCGCTTCCGCTTCGGCCAGGAACGCCAGCACCCGTTCGTTGACCGCGTCGGCGGATTCGCCGGCGATGGCGTGGGTCGCTTCGGGCCAGACCTCGACGCACGCGTCCGGCAGCAGGGCGCGAGCGCGAGCGCCCGCCTTGCCGGCGTCGTGGATCACGCTGCGGCCGGCGATCAGCGCGAGGACGGGGAGCGCGATCGACCGGAGCTGCTCGTCGGTCAGCAGTTCCGGGGTGGGCAAGGCGATCCGGTAGGCGCGCATGCCCGCTTCGATGACCGCGGCGACCGGGTCGTCCGGGGCGACCTCGGCGCCGCCGGAGATCCACCGGATGAAAGCCGGGCGTCCCCAGTGGCTGAGGCCGGGTACGAGCGCGAGGGCCGTGCGGAGGAGCAGGGGAACCGGGAGTTCGCCGAAGGTGCGGACCGGGTCGATCAGGGTCAGCGATGCGAGCCGCTTCCCCGAGCGAGCGGCGTAGTTGGCGGCGAGCCAGCCGCCGAAGGAATATCCGACGAGGTGCACGGTCTCGTGGCCGAGCGCGTCGAGGACCTCGGTGAGCCAGGCTGCTTGGCCGGCGCTGTCGCGGATCGGCGCGGTTTGGGTGCTCCGGCCCGGCTCGCCGATCAGGTCGATCGCGTACACGGGGCCGCGGCGCGCCCACGCCGGGAGGTTCGGTGCCCACATGACGGCGGTGCCGGCCCGCCCCGGCAGCAGCACCGCGGGGACCGCCGGCCCCGAGCCGAACCGGTAGACCCGCGCGGTCCCGAAGGACGTCTCGATGTCGTGGTGGGCGGCCGGTGCGGGCAGCGCGGCCAGCCCGCGCTCGTACACCGCGTCGTAGTCCCGTTCGGCCTGCGCGGAGGTGAACCCGCTCAGCTTCATCGCGCCCCCTTGTTTTGCGATACGATCGGATTGTAAAGAGGGTGCGGGCCGGTTCGCAAGCCGACCGTATGGGAAAGGGGACGTGTGCCGAAGGTCGTCGATCACGAGGAGCGCCGCAGGCGGATCGCGGCGACGCTGCGCCGCATCGCCGCCGAGGAAGGCCTCGAGGCGGTCAGCCTGGGCCAGGTCGCGGCGGCCGCGGGCATCTCGAAGGGGCAGGTGCAGCACTACTTCCCGAACAAGGACGAGATGCTGCGCTACGCGGTCCGGACGCTGCGTGACCAGGTCGAGCGCCGGGTCGCGGCGGGGACCTCGGACGCGCCACCGGATCTGCGGGCGGTCCTGGTGGCGCTCCTGCCCCTCGACGACCAGAGCCGGACGGAAGCGTTGGTGGCCAACGCGTTCGTCTGGCGCGCGTTCAAGGACGACGAGATCGCGGCGTGGTTCCGCGCCGGGTACGAGCAGCTGCGCGAGGCGCTCGCCGCCTTCGTGGCAGCCGAGCACGGCTTGACCGGCCTCGACGCCGCCCGCGAAGCGGATCTGCTCTTGGCGCTGACAGCCGGTTTGGCCGACGCGGTCCTGCTCGGTCACCGGACCGGCGAGGAGGCCATCGAGCTGATCGACCGCCAGCTACGGCGGCTCACCGATGGCGGTTGAGCTGCCTTGTTCCACCGGCCGGGGTTCCGGTGCTGCGGCTGGCGCAGCGCGAGCTGATCGAGCACTGGGCATCGCCTCTGGACCCCTGGCCGCCCGCGCCGTCCGCGTTCGGGTCGGGACTGGCGTCGCACCGGCGGTCGGCTTGTGGTGCCAACGCCCCGCACCGCGGTACCCGGGACCGCCTACCCGGTAGCGCACGAAAACCTCGGCGAGGAAGTCCCGGATGAGCTGATTTCGCTGATCGAGCAATCGGTCAATCGATACCGAAGGAAGTCCTGGAAGTGCGGACAGAGGAACAACAAGGTGACGCCAAGGTAAGACTCGGCGGCCGCTTCCACCGGCTCTTCGCTGCCACGCTCGTGTCGGCCACGGGCACCGGTATGCACGTGGCCGCGTTACCCCTGCTGGTCCTCCAGTCCACCAGCAGCCCGGTCGCGCTGAGCCTGGTGGTCGCGGCGGTCGAGATTCCCTGGGTGCTGGTTTCTCTGCACGCCGGTGTCGTCGTCGATCGGCTGGATCGCCGGCGGGTCATGGTGTGGGCGGACGCCGGCCGGTTCGCGGTCCTGGCTGTGCTCGTGGTACTTGTCCTGACGGGCGGGTAAATCTCGCCTGGCTCGTGCTCGCAGCGTTCATCCTCGGCGTCGGGCAGGTCTTCTTCGACATCGCCGCCCAGTCGGCCATTCCCGATTTCGTGTCACGGGACCCACGGCACCTGTCCGCTGCGAACGGGCGGATCGCCGCAGCGGACATCAACGGTGAGCAATTCGCGGGGCCGCCGCTGGGCTCCGCGTTGTTCGGCGTGTGGAACGTCCTGCCGTTCGCCGGCAACGCCCTTTCCTTCGCCGCCAGCGGCGCGCTGATCCTCTCGATCCGGCCGGAGGCCCAGGCCAAAGAGGAGTCCGGCACTCGACGCAAGAGTATCCGGAGGGAAATCGCCGAAGGCATTCGGTGGCTGCTCGGGAACCGCATCCTTCGGGCACTGGCCGCGATCACCTGCCTGAGCAACGTCGTCGCGTCGGCTCAGTTCGCGATGCTGGCGCTCCTGGCCAAGCAGTTCCTCGGGCTACCGGATTTCGGGTTCGGCTTGTTGCTGACCGCCACCGCGATGGGTGCAACGGCCGGGGGACTGGCGAGTTCGGTCGTGAGCAAACGATTCGGCCCCGGCACGGTATTGCTCGCGGGGAAGGCCGGTGTGGGCATGGCCGTCCTGGTACTGGGACTCGTCGCCAATGCCTGGGTCGCCGCTCTCATGATGACGGCGACCGGTGCGCTGACGACCGCGCAGAACGTCGTGACCAGTACGCTGCGCCAGCAGATCGTCCCTCGTCGTCTCCTGGGGAGGGTGCTCTCGTCGAGTAGGATGGTGGTGATGATCGGGGGACCGATCGGCGCGATACTCGGCGGCGTCCTCGCCGACGCGTTTTCCGTTCAGGTCACGTATGTTGCAGCAGGTGTCTTCCTCATCCTGGTGACGCTCGCGGCCTGTCCCAGACTGAACAACCGAGCGCTGGCCGGCGCCACCGACGAATCGGCCGCGCCGACGAAACGGCCGTGCCGAAGCGACGGTAGTCGCGGAGAATGTTGACTTCGCCGGTGAGCATGGCATGTAATCAGTGCATGCGCATTTTTCTCGGCTTGGGCATCCTGGGCATGATATGCGTCGGCGGCTGCGCCACCGGACTCCACAATCACTCCAGCGACCCATCCGCAAGTGCCTCCGTCCCCATTGCGGCGTCGTCGTTCACTGCCACCGACCGCGCTTGGATCGAGATCACCATGGCTATGGACGAGCAGCTCGTTCCCATGCTCGACCTTGTCGACAGCCACACCGGATCCGCGGCTGTCCGCGACCTCCGTGAAAAAGCCGACGCATCGACAAAGTCGGAGCTGTCGGAGCTGCGGCGGCTTCATGATCAGGCCGGCCTTCCGGCGGAAAACCCCCACCAGGGAATGGAGATGCCCGGGATGGTTTCCGCGAACCAGGTCGCGCACGCCGGCGCTTTGCGCGAGGCGGATTTCGACGACTACTTCAAAAAGTGCCTGCGCGAGCACCTGGCTCAAACAGGACGGTTGGCGCTCGGCGAGAAGTCGTCCGGCAAAGAGCCGCAGACGGTGAGCCTGGCTTCGCGAGTCCTGCAAGAACAAGACCATCTCTCCGCGCTGGTCAAATAGTGGTACCGGTGGGACGCGCCGGCGCGATCAGGTCGAACGTGGGTCATTCCCCGTGAAGTTCGAGACGGAGGCCGCCGTGCCGGCCGATCGGGGCGGCACAACACGGCGGCCACTCACCGTCGCTCTCAGCCGCCGGTGAAGCTCGGGGTGGTCCCGCACTTCGCGTTCTGGTTCAGGCAAGTCTTGACCAGTGCGGCCAGTTTGACGTGGTCCCAGCCGTTCATGAAGTCACCGTGCATCGACGACGCCATTCCCGACGCCAACGCGAGGCCGTCGCCGCCCAGGATGTCGTAGTTGAGCATGTACGACAGGTTCGGCACCGCGACCGGGTAGTTTCCCTGACACTTGCCGGCGACCGCGTCCCCCATGTGCGACTTGTGGTCGGGCGAGTCGATGTGCTTGCCGTCCCAGCAATCCTTGAACGTGAGCTGGTAGATCAGGTTTCCGCCAGGGGCGCAAACCGGCCAGTTCCCGTCGGCGCTCCGCCCGACCTCGGCGCTGCCCGCGCACCAGAACTGGTTTCCCTGCCCCTTCTGGGTGGGTACTTGCAGCTTGGCATCACCCTGCACCATCACCAGCCCGGGCGGGAACGGCCGGACGGCCGACGGGTCGGGGAGCCGGGAACCGTAGTAGACGCGCATGCTCTTGAACGGAACGGCCACGCCGTTCCTCTGCAGCTGCGGCACCCAGTAGGCGGCGTTGTCACCCGGGGAGTTGCACGTCGTCGCCCCGGCGGCGAGAAGCGTCTCCGTAGTCATGAAGGCGTCGTTCCTCGGCCCGAAGAACGTGTGCATGTGCGAGGCGCCGGGCAGGCGGGGGAAGACGATCGCATCGTCCTTGGCTTCGTTCGCGATCGTGCAGTCGGTGTGGAACTCGGGGACCCTCGTCGTCCCGGCCGGCACCGGTGGCGGCACGATGCCCTGGTAGTCGGCCAGTTCGCGTTGGTACCGGGCCTGGTCCACATCCACCCAGCCGGCCTCCGCCGCGACGGAGTTGCCCGAAGCTCCGGCGACGGCGGATCTCGGTCCGTCGGTTTCGCTCGCGCCGGCCACGAAGGCCGTACTCCCGGCCAGCGCCAGCGCGAGGGCCGCGGTGAGGACGGCCCGGGTCCGAAGCCGCGACTTCCGAGGTCGACGACCAGCAGCCCAGTTCGACATATTTCGCATGTGCATATCCTTACTTTCGGCCGGCATTTCTTCGAAGCATGGGGACGTGTCACGAAGATCTGAAGCAAAGCAATCGCGGAGACGTCGTAGTTGCCGGTGAAGTGCACGATTGCGCTGAGCAGCCGAACGCGTGCGTTCTCCGCGTCCGCGGCCGCCGATCTCGCGATCGCCGCAGTAGGACCGGATCGTCTCGGACGCCTAGGCCGGCGCACCATTGTTCGCGGTGGAGTCCGCAGCCGCACAGGAGTCCCTAGGCAACGGCTCGACGCCGCGGACACGGGGCAAGACGCGGGCGGAGCGGGCGGCAGATACACCTGCGGCCGCGCTCGGTGGTGCTGTGGTCCGTCGTGGTCGGGAGAACGTCCTTGATCTCATCGAGCCCACCTGGTCAGTCGTGATCCATCGTGTCGCGCACTACGCGCGTCACGATGCGAGCGCACCGCTCGCATCGGCATTCGGATGATGTAGCAGACTTACCACTGAAACTTGGTCACGCCCCATCGGCGAACCGACGGGTATGACGTTCGAAGCAGTGGGGCATCAACCGACCCGAGATGCTGGAGTGGTCCAGGTGGCGGCCGCGGAACCGGTTCCATCGAGGCAACTGTCAGTAAACCGTGTCGATTGGGTGACGTCAAGACGCTTGCCTGCAAATTTCCCACCACCACGCGCCTGCTCGAACTGCTGCGCCGCAAGGAGATCACCGCGCTCGTCGACCGCGTGTTCCCGCTGGAGCAGGCCGCGTCGGGCAGTGCCGGCGTAATCGAGGTGCCCGGGAGAGAGCCATGCGGCAAGTGCGAAGCCCGACCCAGGTGAAGGTCAACTCGGCCGGCTGTCGGACGACTGGAAGATCAGCACGTTGTTGATGTTCACCGTCCAGTCGTTGACGAACCTCTCCGGGTGGAAGTAGGACAACCGGATCTCCTGCATCCTCGCGGCGAGCATGCCGCTGGCGACGCCGGTGAACGCCGGCCGGCCGGGCATCACCTCGAGCAGTACCTCGTCCGCCAGGACCAGCCCGGGCCGCAACGACACGACCAGCGCGGGAGCCACGGGAAAGTCCGACCGGACAAGCACTTCCACTTCGAATCCGGGCGGCCGTGCCGGCATTCCGTCCTGCGGTGACCAGGGCTGTGCCCGCGCGAGCTCGGCGGCGACCACGGCGGCCGCGGTGCCGGGCTGCTCCGGCGCGGCCGGGGACGGCCGGCCCGGAGCCGGCTTGATCTCGCCGAAGGCGACTGTCAACGGGCCGAACCGCAGCGGTCCGGGCGTGGCCGGCCGGACGACCACCTGCGCGGTCCTGGCCAGCCGCTCGTCGTCTTCGTATCCCGCGGGCAGGATCAGGTCCACGTCGGTTTCCGGCCCGAGGTCCTGACCGAGCCCGCGCGCGAGGGCCTCGGATTCGGCAAGCAGGTTGAGAGAAAGGTCCACCACGTCGTCGACCGCGTCGACGAGGTCGCTGCCCAGCTCGTCGATCCGCTCCTCGCGCCGGCCTCGCAGGCCCAGCCGGCTCGAGCGGGGGAGCTGCTTCCGGGCCTTCTCATAGGCTTGGGGGCCGAAGAGCGGAAGCGCCTCGGTCAGCGCCCGGAACGCCGCGTCGTTCACCGTGGCCAGCGCCGCGGGTACGGCGTCGGGACGGCCGGCGGAGAGGGAGCACAGTGCCACGTACCGCTCGGCCACCGCGATCTGCAGCGGGGACTTGGCCGAAGCGGCCGCGGCGGCCTCGCGGAACAAGTCACGCGCGCGGGCCAGCTCGGCGGCCCGCGAGTTCGGCTCGGGCGCGGTGCTCGCGTCGCGCAGCGCCCGCTGCCCGGCGCGCAGCGCGATCGTGTAGCGCTGGTCCAGCAACTCTTCGAGCTGACGGCCGATCCCGGCCAGCTGCTCGCTCAGGCGGTCTTCGCTGGCCACCAGTTCGCCCAGCAGCTCCGAGGCCAGCCCGCTGAGCTCGTCGTTCCCGGTCAGCGCCCGGATCAGCTGGGAAGCGCCGTACTTCGCGGCGATCGTGACGATTGCGGTCAGTGGCTCCACCTGTCTCACCTTAAGCCCACGACAGTCCGAGCCGGCCCGGCCTGACGAAACCCGAGCTGCAGCCACCGTGGCCGAACCGGGACGGCTCGGCCGGGTAATGGGAAGTCGTCAGGCGTAGGTCGGCACGGGCCGGGCCCTCGCCCCGGCACCTGACCTCGACCATGGCCGCCCTCGACGGCTGATGCCCGTGTGGACGGCCGAGCGCGGGTATTCCTGGAAAGAATGGCTCGCATGCCGTATTCGTATGGGGATCGCGGCAGCAACCTCTGTTAGCTTCGAAACGCGAATTCCGCGAGCGGGAAACCGTTTCGTGTCGGCGATTCCGGTCACGACGGGAGCCGGCTTCACTGCTGGAGGTGCTGTTTTGCGCGTGTTCGTCACGGGCGCGTCGGGGTGGATCGGCTCCGCGGTCGTCCCCGAGCTGATCGAAGCGGGGCACGAGGTCACCGGGCTCGCCCGGTCCGCCGCCTCGGCGATCGAGGCCCGGGGTTCGGGCTGCCGCCCTCGCCCTCGCCGGGCGCGGGCTGCGACCGTCGGTCGCGCGGCTGTCGCCGACCGTCCACGGTGAAGGTGACGCCGAAGGCCAGGCCACCAGCAGCACGGCGAGGGCGCGGTGCTGGTCGGGTGCGCTGACGTCGCCGGTCCGGTTTGGAGTGAAACCTCCCCGGATGGGGTATTCGGGGGCGCGGTCACGCGGTGGTGGCCGTGCACGCCGAGGAGAGGAACTGCCTGTGGTCGAAGTGACGCGCACCTTCACCGTCGCGGCGGCACCGCACGAGGTGCTGGAGTACCTGAAGGACTTCGGCAACGCGACCGAGTGGGATCCCGGTACCCGGGTGTGCGACCGAACTGACCTGTGAGCTCGTCCGGTTCGAACCCGGACGGGTGGTCTTCGCCGGCCGCAACGACACCGCCACCACCACCGACGACATCGGCGTCGCCGCCACGGGCGGAGGCGGGAGCACCCTGACCTACCACGCCACGATCGAGTTCCACGGAACCGCGAAGCTCGGCGCACCGATCGCGGAAGTCGTCTTCGAAAAGATCGGCGCCGACACCGAGGACCGCCTCACCCGGGTCTTCGGCACCCCGGGGATGACGACCCCGGTCCCCGCGACCGCACCTGCCGCCGACGCGGACCGGCCGCACCGGCCCTCTGCTCGACAAACCGGAGGATAGGTCGCCGGCCAGGGGATGGCGCGCTTCGGCCTGCGCGCTCACCCGTGGCCGTCTTGTCCAGCCGCTCTTCCTTCGCCGGCTCACCGATCGCCATCCACGCCGTATTCCTACACGCGAACGGCTGTTCGCTTACGGGACCGACACCGTGGTTCCGGGCAGCACCATGCGGACGTCGATCTCCGGGGCGAGCCGGGCGACCGCGTCGGCGTAGTGCCGCGGGTCCTGGTCGCCCTTGGTGATCATCCGGTCGCCCAGCTGTCCACTGTGGAAGGCGTAGTGGTGCGGCACCGCCAAGGCGGGCTTCAGCGCGGCCGTCAGCCCGGCTGCTTCCTCGGCGTCCATGACCACCTGCGCGAAGTTCATCGGCCGGACGCACAAGCCGTTCGTCGGCAGGATGGCCAGGTCGACGGGCCCGAACCGGTCCGGGATGGTGTCCAGCTCCGGCACCCGCAGCGAGTCGCCGCCGAAGAAGACCGTGCGCCCGCCCTTCTGGAGGACGAAGGTGACTTCGTGGACGCCGTGCTTGCCCGGGGTCGCCGTCACGGTGAGGTCGCCGACCGTGGCGGCTTCCCACGCTTCGATGGCGCGGACGTCGCGGAAACCCTTGTCCCGCGCGATGGTCGCGACCGTGCCGGGGCCGATCAGCGGGGTGTCCAGGTCGAAACCGCCGGTGACGAGGGCGTCGAGGTCGCAGTGGTCGTAGTGCTCGTGGCTGACCACGACCGCGTCGACGCGGCCCAGGCCCTCGACCGTCGAGGCGACCGGTTCGCCCTGGTAGTAGGTGGCGGCCTGGGTGAACCACGGGTCGGTCAGGACGCGGGTCCCGCCGATTTCGATCAGCTGGCAGGCGTGCCCGATCCGGGTCACGGTCAACGAGGTCTTCATGGTGTGTCTCCTGAGATCAGTTGCCGAGGTCCAAGAGCGCGCCCAGCAGCTCTTCGGGCGTCTCGACCTGCGGCAGGTGGCCGGTGCGGGGGAGCAGGGTGAACGTCGAGAACGGGATCGCGGCGGCGTAGGCCTTGCCGTACTCCGGGTCGACGATGCCGTCGCTTTCGCCCCAGAGCACGTGGACCGGGACGTCGAGGGCGCCGAGCCGGTCGGCGAGCGTCGGGTCGGCCATGGTCGGGCCGGTGTAGCCGATCAGCGCCAGGACGTCCGGGCTCGGTCCCGTGCCGCCGCCCGGCGGGACGGGGGCCTTGCCGGGGTCGTGGAAGGAGTGCGCGCGGAGCTCGGTGGGGGAGAGGCCGCTGACGTCGGTCGGCGGGTGGCCGTCGACCTCGATGCCGATCCCGTCGATGATCACCGCGCCGCTGACCCGCGGGCTCTTCTGCAGGGCGATTTCGGCGGCCAGCCAGCCCCCGAAGGAGTTGCCGACCACGGTGACGTCGGTGAGGTCGAGCTCCTCCAGCAGCGCGACGTAGGTCCGCGCCAGCGCCTTGACGTCGGTGAGGCTTTCGGCTTTCGGGGTGCCGCCGAAGCCGGGATGGGTGGGCAGCAGCACCCGGGAATGCGTGCGCTCGGCGAGCAGGTCGGCGAAACCGGCCATCGTGGCGACGCCGCCACCGCCGTGCAGGAGCAGGAACGGGCGGGTGCGGTCGCGGTCCTGGAGGGTCACCTCGACCGGGCCGAGCGTGCGGATTTCGGTGCGGGTGGGCCGGAGCGAGCCGGCTGTGGGGCGAGTCGTCATGGGTCCTTCTCGGTGGTGAGGTCGTTACCTAAGCAACCTTATATAAGGTTCCTTAGATAAGCAACCTGACTTCGATCGGTTAGGATGCGAGCATGAAGTACCGCCCCGGTGATGTCGCGCTGGCCGTCAAGCGCCTGCAGTACCGCCACCACCGCGCGCTGAGCCGCGCGCTGGCGCCGCTGAACCTTTCCCTCGTGCAGTGGGACACGCTGCGGCACCTGCACCGCGAGCCGGATGCCTCGCTGCACGACCTGGCGCTGCTGACCTTCCAGACCGACCAGTCCTTCGGTTCCCTGGCCACGCGGATGGCCGAGCGCGGTCTGATCGAACGGGTCCCCGGGCCGGGCCGGGCGGTCCGGCACCGGCTCACCGACAAGGGGGCGCGCTTGCGCGTGGAAGGGCAGGAGCTCGTGGACGCCATCGCCGGGTCTTCGTTCGAGAACCTGTCGGACGCCGAGCTCGACCAGCTCGGCGAGCTTTTAGATCGTGTCCTCGGCCCCGACCCCACGGCTTAGGGTGCCGGACCAGGCTGCTTCGAGGAGGTCGGCAAGGTCCTGCCGGCCGGCCGGGCGTGGGTTCGCGTAGGGCGCCGCAAGAGCTTCTTCGACGACGGCGCGGAGCTGGGCCCGGGTGACCCCGAGCTCGGCGAGGCCGGTGGGGGCGCCCAGTTTGGTGACCAGCTCGTGCAGGGCGGTCACAGCGGCGGGAGCGTCGAGTGCTCTGCTCACGGCGGCGGCCGCGTCCGGTGCGGCGGGCAGGGTGAACGCGGCGACGTGCGGGAGCAGCACGGCGTGCGTTTCGGCGTGGGGCAGGTCGAGCATGCCGCCGAGGACGTGGCAGAGCTTGTGGTGCAGGCCCATCGTCGTCGCGCCGAGGCAGGCTCCGCACAGCCACGCGCCCTGCAGCGCGGCCGCCCGGGCGGCCGCGTCCGGAGTGCCGTTGCCGAGGACTGGCAGCGCCGTGGCGAGATCGCGGATGCCCCGCTCGGCCATGGCCGCCACGGGCGGGGAAGTGTCGGGCGCGTACAGCGCTTCCACGGCGTGGGCGATCGCGTTCAGCCCGCTGGTGACCGCGACGGCGGCGGGTACGGTCGCCGTCAGTTCCGGGTCGTAGACCACCGCCCGGGGCAGCACCGACCGATCCCGCCCGGTCCGCTTGCGTGAGTCCTCGGTGATTCCCCAGACCGGGGTCATTTCGGATCCCGCGTAGGTCGTCGGCAGCGCGACGTAGGGCAGGCCGGCGCGCAGGGCCAGGGCCTTGGCCAAGCCGATCGTCGAGCCGCCGCCGGCGGCGACGCAGCCGTCGGCCCCCAGTCCGGTCGCGACCTCGGCGGCGTCGGTGACCGTGGCCAGCGGGACGTGCCTGCGCGCCCGTTCGAAGACGCCGACGGCGCGGCTTCCCAGGACGGCCGTCGCGTGGTCGGCGAGCTCACGCTGGGTCGACGTGGACAGCACGAGGACGCGGCGCAGGCCGGCGTGCTCGGATTCCTCGGCCAGCCGGGCGACCGAGCCCGCGCCGAAGACGACGCGTGCCGGCAGCGCCTCGTAGACCGCCGCGCTCACGGGACGGCCCGCCTCAGCCGGATGTCGAACCGGGCCCGGCGGAAGGGCGCGGTGACGCCGTATCGCTCGGCCTCCACCGGATCGGTCACTGCGGCGAAGTCGGTGACCAAGCTCGAACGCACCGCGAAGACCGCGTCGCTGTCCACGTAAGGTCCGTCCGCGACGAACATGTGCGTGGTCAGCGGCTCGTGGCCGGCGGCCTCGGCGATCACATGGACGTGCGCGGGCCGGTAGGGGTGCCGGGCGGTCGCGCCGAGCAGTGCGCCGACGGGCCCGTCGGTCGGGATCGGGTAGTGGCTCGGCACGACCGTGCGGAACCAGAACTCGCCGTGGTCGTCGGCGTGGAAGAGCCCGCGACCGTTGCCGGGAGGCTGGCTTTCCGGCTGTTGGACGTCGTAGAAACCGTTCTCGTCGCATTGCCAGACGTCGATCGTGGCCCCGCCCAAGGGACTGCCGTCGAGATCGGCCACCGAGCCGGTGATCACGCAGGGCGTGCCCGTCCCGACGAGGTCGATGGAGTCGCCGAGCTTTCGGACTGGAGATTCGACCAGGTGGAAGGGACCCAGCACCGTCGGCTCGGTGCCGAGGTCGCCGCCGTTGATCGTCTCGACGAGCATCGATACGCCGAGAACGTCGGAGAGCAGCACGAACTCCTGCCTCGTGTCATCGGTCTTGTGCCCGGCCGCGGTCAGGAACTCGATGGCCCGCTCCCACTCCCGGTTCGTGAGGCGCAGTTCCCGGACCGCGGCGTGGAGGTGGCGCGTGACCGTGCCGAGGATCGCTTTCAGCCGCGGGTCCGGCGTGCCGGCGAAGCTGGCAAGGACCGCGTCGAGCAAGGCCTCTTCACCGAAATCCATCACGCACCCCGCCGGCGGTCGGCGAGCTTGGCCGCGAACCAGTCCGAGACGAGAGCGCTGCGTTCGCTCGAGTGGTTGTAGATCGTGTGCTCGCCGTCGTCCCACACCCGCAGGGTCGCGTCGCCGTGATGGGCGGCGGCGTCGAGGAACGGCTGTTGGTCGCCGAGTCCGACGAGGGGGTCCTGACCGCCGTGCAGCACCAGGACGGGGCAGTCGATGCGGTCCTCGGGCCGGAGCGAAATGCGGTCGAAGTTGTCCTGGATCGCGGCCTGGTCGCTGGTGCCGAGCATCGCGGCCGCCTGCTCGACGTAGCTGCGGAAGGCGAGCAGCCGTGGCCGGGCCGGAGCGCCGTTGACGCACACCGCCGCGACGCGCGGGTCGGACGCGGCCGTGGTGGCGGCGTACAGCCCGCCGTTGCTGTTGCCCCACAGCCCGACGGGTCCCAGGTCTTCGCGTCCGGCGACGTGATCGACGAAGGTCCGGTAGGCAGCGCGCACGTCGGCGTCCAGCAGCACGCCTCCCTCGAGACGCGTCCGGCCCTGACCCGGTCCCTCGGCCAGCAGCGCGGCGAGGCCGCGGCGGTTCAGGGCGTCGGCCTGCCGCAGATACGCCGGGCCCCAGCCGCTTTGGCCGCCGAAGACCACGACCGTGCCCAGTACCGGGCCGCGCGGCAGCAGCAGCCAGCCGAACATCCGGCCGCCCGCGAAGGGAAGCTCCACCTCCTGGCAGCGCGGTGGCCGCAGTGCTCCGGCGGCTCGTGTTCCGGCGGCGGACAAGGCCGCGGCCCGCGTGGAAACGGTGGCTGTCAACCGGGAATAGAGTGCGCGCTTGCGGTCGCTGTCGGAGTTGAACGCCATCTGGGCGAACACCAGGCAGGCGATCGCCGATCGGTACGCTTCGTCCGCGGTCACCGTCCGGCCGTCCCGGCCGGCGTCGGCCGCTCGGTGGAGGTGGTGGTCGGCCAGTCCCTCGGCCGCGACGTCCCAGGCCGTTCCGGCGGAGGTGAGGTGCTGCAGTTCGAGCACGTCCCCGAAGTCCATGCCGTAGTCGAGCATCCGGGTCGGCGACATGGCCCGCCAGAGCACCTCGGCCGGCGGGAGGTCGGTCGTCGTGGTCCGGTCGTCGCCGAGCCAGTGCAGGCGGGTACGGAGGTCGTCGACAGCCGCCGGGAGGTCGGCGAGCGCGCCGGCCCAGAAGAGGTGGAAGTCCGGCCGTCCGAGGAACGCCTCGACTTCGTTGTCCCGCAGGAACGCGGCGTAGGTGCCGTCCACGTCGTCGAAGTCCGTGCCGGGTACCGCGGTGGCGACGCCGAGGCGGTCGAGGAAACCCCGCTGGGCCGGGGAAAGCACCGACCGCGGGTCCTTCTCGGCGACCAGGCTGAAGCCCCGTCCGACGACGTCGTCGAACCAGCCCTTCGCCCCGTCCTTGCTCACGATCCCTTGGGGGACCAGGGTTCCGGCCGGCGGGACCGGTCGTCCGTCCGCGCCGTGGTGGACGACGCCGGCCTCGAGCGTCGGGAACGGCGGTGGTGGCGGTGCGGTGCCGTCCCGGAACGCCTGGTCGCGAGCCGCCGCGGCGGCGGGATCGTGGGTGTTCGCCACGCGCCCCAGCGCGCTCGAGATGTCGGTGATCGCCGTGGCGTGCGGGCGGCGCTCGGCTTCGTAGGTGTCCAGCAGTTCCTCGCCGGCGAGCCCGCGCAGGACGAGGTCGAGCTTCCAGCCCAGGGTGAGCCCGTCCCGCATGCCCGAGCAGGCGCCTTGTCCCATGTAGGGCGGGGTGGTGTGCGCCGCGTCGCCGATCAGGAAAACCCGGCCCTGGCGCCAGGTTTCGGCGATCCGGCCCTCGAAGGTGTAGACCACCTGACGCAGGATCCGGACGTCCTCCGGGCCGAGCCCGTGGGTCTCCCGCAGCCACGTCCAGGCGAACTCGGGGCGTTCGAACTCGGCGGCGTCCTCACCTGGCAGGACCGCCAGCTCGAACCGTTGCCGGCTCTTCCCGATCGGCATGTGCATCGAGCCGCGGATCGGGTCGCAGTACTGGGTGAGGCTCGTGAACCGCTCCGGCAGGGGCCGCAGCCGCTCGGTGTCGAGGTTGAGCCAGCGGTCGTCGACACCGTTGTCGCTGCGCTGGATGCCGAGTGAGGCGCGGACGAAGCTGTTGGCGCCGTCCGCGCCCACCACGTACTTCGCGGTGACGACCCGTTCCTCGCCACCGTGCGACCACTGCCCCGTGCGGGACTGCGTCCACGGCCGGGCGGCCAGTTCGACACCGTCGTCGTGCGGCCGGACCGCGACCACCGCCCAGCCCTGGTCGACCTCCACGCGGCCCGACGCCCGCACGTGGGCGTCGATCGCGTCCTCGATGTCGGGCTGGTAGATCGACAGGTGCGCGGGGTGACCGCACGAGCTGCCACTCCAGTCCAGCTCGAGGAGCAGTTCACCGGAACCGTTGAGGTACCGGTAGCTCGACAGCGGCAGCGCGTCCCGGAGGGCGTGGTCGAGGTCCCCGACGGCCTGCACGATGCGCGCGGTTTCGCCGTCGATGTGCGTCAGGCGCGGCAGCCCGTACAGCGCGGGCCAGCGCTCGAACACCACCACCGAATGGCCGGCCTTGCCCAGGGTGGAGGCCAGGACGAGCCCGGAGGGGCCGTAGCCGACGACCGCAACGTCGTAGTCGTGGTTCACGATGAGTTCTCCCGTCGACCCGGAGCGGCTGCGCTCCTGCGAATCGAGGGGGACGGTAGGCCGGAATCCGTGGCGTGCCGATCCGTTTCGCGCCGGTCCGATCCACCGCGCGACGCGAGTTCGGGCTAGACGGTGGCGACGCCGCTGACCGGAGAACCGACGGCACCGGGAAGCCGGAGCGGGGGCGCCGTCAGCAAGAAGCGGGACCGCTCGTGCTCGCGCAGCCAGCGGGCCAGCTCCGCCAGGTACCACATCTCGCCCAGCGGGATGCCCTGCTTGAAGAGGCAGTGGGTGTGCAGCGGGAGCACGGATTCGGCGCCGGGGGCCGGATCCAGGCTGAAGCGCTCCACGGCGAGGTTGTCGGCCACGATCGCCGAGAGCCCGCTGTCGGTGATCCACTGCAGCAACCGGTCGTCCTGGCTGTCCAGCACGGCGCAGCTGCCGTCCAGTGTCTCCTGGGTCAGGTCGTCGCCGAGGTCGAGCATGATGGCGGTGAGTCCGGTGTGGAGGCACAGGATGTCGCCTGCCTCGACGGTCACGTCCTGCGCCGCCATGATCTCGGTGAGCAGGTCGTACCCGACCGCGACGCGCTCGTGGCCGACCGCCCGTTCCAGGTCGACCAGCACGCCCCGGCCCTGAACCCCGGTCTGGGCCATGGTTTCGATGCCGAGCGCGCCGGCGTGCGGCGGCACCGAGCCGGCCGGGTCGCCGATCACGTCGACATCGGCCCGGTACCCGTTGTAGTAGCAGATCGCCGGCTCGCCGGTGCCGTCGAGGTCGAAGACGGCGCCGTGGTGGGCGAAGGAATCCCACTGCGTCGAGTACTGCAGGTAGAGGACCGCGAGGTCGTCGCTGACGACATCGGGCACCGTGGGCAGGAAGCGGTGGTTGTGGCCGAGCGGGGTGCTGCTGAGCACCGGTGGCTTGCGCGGCCCCGCGGCGTACTCACCGCGGGGGAAGTCGAGCGGCAGGCTGAGCGGGAAGGCGATCCCTTCGCGCACCTCGCGGACGGCGGCGAGGCGGCGTCCGGCCGTGATCAGGTTCAGGCGGCCGAGCTGGTCGTCGTCGCCGAACTCGCCCCAGTTCGAGCCTTCCGGCCGCCGGGTCCATCGGGTCATGGTTCTTCTCCTGGTTCGTCTGGTGGCCTGAGGCGGCCCGTACGATGTGCGCATGCCGCAGATGAGGCCGGGTCTCAAGGACGTCGCGGAACGCGCGGGTGTCGGTGTCTCGTCCGTTTCCCGAGTCCTTTCGGGTCACCCGGACGTGAGCGTGAAAATGCGCGACCGGGTCATGGCGGCGGTCGACGCGATCGGCTACCGGCCGGACATCTTCGCCCGCGGGCTCCGGGGCGGGCCCACGATGTCGGTCGGGCTGGTCATCGGGGACATCTCCAATCCGCTGTTGTCGGAAATCAGTCTCGGTGCGGAGCGCGAGCTCCGCCGGGCCGGCTATTCCCTCCTCTTCGTGAATTCGATGAACGACCCCGAACTCGAAGCGCAGAACATCCTGCTGTTCCGGGACCGGTACGTGGACGGGCTGCTCCTGTCGCTCAGCGCCGAGGACGACGCCGGTGTGCTGGCGGCGCTGCAGACCATCGAGGCGCCGCTGGTGCTGATCGACCGGGAAGTCGACGACCCGGGTGACCAGCTGAGGCCGAGCGCGGTGCTGTGCGACCACCGCGGGGGGATGCGGGCGGCCATCTCCCACCTGCTCGATCTCGGGCACCGGCGGATCGGCTGCATCCTGGGCGGGCACGCGCGGTTCGCGCGCATGCGCCGCCAAGGCGTGGAAGAGGCCTACGCCGAGCGCGGCCTGCCGCCGACCTACGGGATCGTCCAGGGCCCGCTCGACGCAGAGCACGGCCAAGCGGCCACGTCGCGGCTGCTGGACATGCGTGAGCAGCCGACCGCCCTCGTCGTCGGCGGGAACCAGCTGCTCAAGGGGTGCCTGCGCGAACTGCGGCTGCGCCGGCTGGTGGTCGGGACGGACCTGTCGCTGGTCAGCTGCGACGAGACCGATCTGACCGAGATGCACGATCCGCCCATCGCCGTCGTGCGGCGGGACACCCACCAGCTGGGCGAGACGGCCGCCCGGCTGCTGCTCCGGCGCATCCGGGAGCCCGAAGACGGCCCCGTCACCACCGTCCACCCCACGCAGTTCGTTCCCCGGGCGAGCGTCGCCCCGGTGCCGGAGGCCGCCGGCGCCTGATCGGCCGGCGGCTCCCGCCAGGTCCACCTAGGCGGCCTCGAGCCGGTGGAAGCGGATGTAGTCCTCGTCGAGCTCCCAGCCCAGGCCGGGGCGGTCGGACAGCGTGATGGCGCCGTCGACCAGGGGTGGCCGGTTCGCGATCAGGTTCCACCAGATCGGGTCCCGCTCCGGATCGAAGCACTCGGCGTAGAGGCCGTGCGGGATCGAGGCGAGCAGGTGGCTCGACAGCTGGGGCTCCTCGTGGTGCGCCATCTTCACGTCGAAGGCGGCGGCCATCCCCGCGACCCGGCGCCACTCGGTGGGCCCGCCCGTCCACGAGGCGTCGAAGTTGCAGACGTCGATGGCGCCGTCGACCATCAGATCGCGGGCACCGCCGGCCGAAAACTCACTCTGGCCCGCGCACACGCGCACGCCGGTGGCGTACCGGACGTCCCGCATCGCGCGCCGGTCGTTGTGCCACTGGCAGGGTTCCTCCAGCCAGTGCAGGTCGAGATCGGCGACCCGGCGGGTGAAGGTGATCGCTTCCTGCACGGTCCAGCCCTGGTTGGCGTCGGCGGCCAGGATGAAGTCGGGCCCGGCGGCCTCGCGGGCCCGGCGGAACCGCTCGGCGTCCTCGACCGGGTCCGCGCCGCCCACCTTGAACTTCATCCCGGCCATGCCCCGCTCCCGCAGGACGGCGATCTCGTCCTCGATGCCGAGCGGGCTGTCGTAGTAGCCGCCGATCGAGATCATCGGCACGGTGTCGCGGTAGCCACCCCAGAGCCGCCACAGCGGCTGGCCCACGAGCTTGCCCACGGCGTCCCAGATCGCGCTGTCCACGCACGCGGACGCGACCAGGCCGAGCCGGCGGTCCCGCAGGATGTCGAAGGTCGCGGGGCGCGCGAGGGACCAGCAGCGCTCGACCGCCCTCGCGTCCTGGCCGATCAGCCGCGGCTCGATCTCCCGGTGGATGATCGCGTCGATCTCGAGCAGGGCCGCGTCCTCGTCGCCGGCGTAGGCCTCGCCGACGATCCCCTCCTCGGTGTGGACGCGCGTGACGATGGTCGACCGGTGGCTCATCTGGTAGTAGCTGCCGCGGAAGACCCGGGCGAGCGGTACGCGGATCGCGACGGTCTCGATCTTGCGGATGGTCAGGCCCGGCAACGTGCGGTTTTCCGCCGCGACCGGCGATACATCGAGCGGCATGGCTGATCAGACTCCTCTGTCGAGCGACTGGGAACGTTGCCAGATTAGCAGTCGCGAGAGGCCCTTCCAAACGTGCTTGCAGCCGCCCTCATTTGTGGCACGTTACGTCGCTGAACATTGCTTATGGTCACTCGATCCGGCATCTGGTCGATCGCTGACCCGACTGGTAAGGTTTCCAGTCGAGGCCGCGAGCGCTGCTGCGTCGGCGGCCGGAAGCCAGGAGCGGACACACGACGGAGGTCGAGTCATGACGACGATCGATGCGGAACTGCGCCGGAAGAACCGGGAGGCCGTCGAGACGTTCATCGACACGAACAAGCGCGACCAGTACCTCGACCAGTGGGCCGACGACGGCGTGAAGGAACTGCCGTTCGCGGTCCTGGAGGAAACGCGCTGGGCCGGGATCGCCGAGGTCCGCCGCAACAGCGAGGAGAACGCCGTCCGGCGCTCCGGGGGCGACGCCACCCGGCTCGACCTCCGCATCTTCGAAAGTGCCGATCCGAACGTCTTCTGGGTGACCAACCGGTGCTCCGAGGAGAAGACCTTCAACGGGGCGCCCTACCCGCAGCGGTACGTCCACCAGCTCGTCCTGCGGGACGGGAAGGTGACCCTCTACCGCGAGTTCTTCAGCTCCCTGGTGCTCGAGCGCGCGCTGCTCCGCCAGGCCCCGCCCGCGCTGCCCGCCTGGACGCCGGTCGCCTACGACCCGCCGCGGGAGTTCGACGAGGCCGCGGCGGCCGCCTCCGCGGAAAGCGCGCGCGTCGTCGAGGCCTGGCTGGCGGCGGACCTGTCGGACCCGAAGTCGCGCGACGAGCTGTGGGCCGAGGACGCCCTCTTCGAGTTCCCGTTCGCCCCGCCGAACCAGGCGAAGGCGGCCTGGCGGGGCCACGACGAACTCCGTGCCCGCGCCGAATGGTTCGCCGAGAACTTCACGGGTTGCGCGCACGTCGACGTCGAGCTGTTCCCGTCCGTGGACCCGGGCCTGGTGTGGGCGCGCAGCCGGATGGCCGGCACGGCCACCGCTTTCGGCCGGCCCTACCCGCAGACCTACCTCAGCGCGTTCAACGTGCGCGACGGCCGGGTTCAGCTGGCGCAGGTCTACCACGACCCGCTGCTGGTGGCGACCGTGCTCCCGCTGGCCGGCTGAGCATGCGAGACGGGAGCGCAACGGTGACCGAATACGAGCTCGCGCTCGGCGGGACCTGGCGGCCGGCGGTGTCCGGGGCCACCTACGAGACGGTGAACCCCTACACGGGGCAGGCCTGGGCGCGGGTGCCGGACGCCGGCGCGGCGGACGTCGACGCCGCCGTCCGCGCGGCGCGGGCGGCGCTCGACGGCGAATGGGGACGGCTGACCGGATTCGACCGGGCCGCGCTCATGCGCCGCCTGGCGGACGTCGTGGAGCGCGAGGCCGAACGGCTGGCGGTCGTCGAAACCACGGACAACGGCAAGCTCCTGCGGGAGACCCGCCAGCAGACGGCCGGGCTGGCCGGCTGGCTGCGCTACTTCGCGGGACTCGCCGACAAGCTGCACGGCGAGACGATCCCGTCGGCCAAGCCGAACTACTTCGTCTACACGCGCGAAGAACCGGCGGGCGTGATCGCGGCCATCGTCCCGTGGAACTCGCCGCTGGCCCTGCTGCACTGGAAGCTGGCGCCGGCCCTGGCGGCGGGCTGCACGCTCGTCGTCAAGCCGTCGGAGTCGACGCCGGCCTCCGCGCTGGAGTACGCCCGGCTCTTCGAAGAAGCGGGTTTCCCACTCGGAGTGCTGAACGTGCTCACCGGGCAAAGCGCGGAACTGGGCCGGGCGCTGGTCGACCACCCCGGCGTCGACAAGATCGCCTTCACCGGATCGCCCGCGGTCGGCGCGGCGATCGCCGCGAGCGCGGGCGCCCGGCTGACGCCGGTCCTGCTGGAGCTGGGCGGCAAATCCGCCCAGGTCGTCCTGCCGGACGCCGACCTCGAGGCCGCGGCGAACGGCGTGATCGCCGGCATCTTCGCCGCCGGTGGGCAAACCTGCATCGCCGGCTCCCGGCTGGTGGTGCACCGCGCCGTCCGCGAGCGGCTGCTCGGCCTGATCGTCGAGCGGGCCAAGGCCATCCGGCTGGGCGACCCGCTCCTGCCCGGCACGGAGATGGGGCCGCTGGCGAACCAGCGCCAGCTCGACACCGTCCTGGGTTTCATCGACCGCGCGGTCGCGGCGGGCGCCTCCGTCGTGACGGGCGGCCGGCGTGATCCCGAGCTGGGTGGGCTCTTCGTGGAGCCGACCATCCTCGCCGACGTGGCGCCGGACGCCGAGATCGCGCAGAAAGAGGTGTTCGGGCCGGTGCTGACCGTGCTGGACGTCGCGAGCGAGGAGGAGGCGATCGCCGTCGCCAACGGCACCGCATTCAGCCTCGGAGCCGGCCTCTGGACCTCCGACGTCGGGCGAGCGCACCGGGTCGCCGCCCGGCTGCGGGCCGGCACCGTGTGGGTCAACAGCTACCGCGCGGTCGCGCCGAACGTGCCCTTCGGCGGCAGCGGGGCCAGCGGCTGGGGCCGCGAAAACGGCCGCCACGCCGTCGACGAGTTCCTCCACACGAAAGCGGTGTGGATCGAGACCACGGGCGAGGTCCGCGACCCGTTCGTCGTCGGCTGACCGCCGGCATCCCGTCCGTCCCCCTCTGGTCAAAGGAGATCAGGAACCATGGCCACCCCCACCGACCCGCCGCCCCCGGCGGGCGAGCTCTCCCCGCGCCGCTCGGCCCGCGCCATCCTCGCGGGCAGCGCGGGCACCTTCATCGAGTGGTACGACTACGGCCTCTACGCCTACGTCGCGGGGATCGTCTTCGCCCCGCTGTTCTTCCCGCCGAGTGCCGGCAGTGCCGCGACGATCGGGACCTTCGGCGCGTTCGCCGCGGGCTTCGTCGCACGGCCGATCGGCGGCATCGTCCTCGGCGCCTTGAGCGACCGGTGGGGCCGGCGCCCGGTCCTGCTCGCCTCCATCGTGCTGGTCGGCGTGGCCACCGCGGCGATCGGGTTCGTCCCGCCGTACGCGTCCATCGGCGTCTGGGCACCGGTGCTGCTGGTCCTCTGCCGGGTCGCCCAGGGCTTCGGCACCGGCGCCGAGCTCGGCACCGCGATGGTCTACGTGAACGAGTCCGCCCGCCCGCGCACCAAGGGTTTCCAGACGTCGTTCCTCTACAACGCCACGATGGCCGGGTCGATCCTGTCCCTGGTCTTCTTCGCCGGGATCAACCTCGCGATCGGCCAGGCCGCGTTCGTCGCCTGGGGCTGGCGCGTCCCGTTCCTGTTCGCCGGGGTGCTGACGGTCATCGCGCTCCTGCTCCGCCGCGGGATGGAGGAGACCGCGGAGTACCAGCGCGTCAAGCAGGCCCGCGCGCAAGGACGCCTCGCGCAGAGCCGGGCGAATCCGCTCGCCGCGATCAAGGCGGCGTTCACCGCGAGCCCGCGGAACTACCTCGCGGCTTTCCTCATGCCCACCGCCAGCAACGTGATCGGTTACGTGGCCAACGCGTTCGGCATCAGCTACATGGCCAACCAGCTCAAGCTCAGCTTCTCCCAGACGGCCCTGGCACTGCTCGTCATGTACGTGGCCGGCGTCATCGCCTTGCCCCTGTGGGGAAAGGCGTGCGACCGCTGGAGCGCGAAGACCGTCCTCCTCATCGGCGCGGTCGCCGGGATCGTGCTGGCGTTCCCCTACTTCGCGCTCCTCACCACGCGGAACATGACCTTGGTGGTCATCGCCGGCGCGGTCCTCTGGGCGGCCTGCTGGTCCCCGAGCGTCGTCGCGCAGCTGGTGATCGGCCCGGTGCTCTTCCGCACGGAGTCGCGGGCCGCGGGCTTCACCTCGTCGCGCGAGCTCCAGCAGGCGCTCGTCGCGGGGCCGACTCCGCTCCTCGCGGCGGCCCTGATCATCCAGCTGGACGGCGCGCCGTGGTTGGTCGCGGGGCTGATCCTGGTGGCCCAGGTCGTCACCGTGGTCTCGATCAAGCTCGGCAGGCCGCAGCTCTCGGCGGCCGAAATCGGTGCGGTGCCGGCACATCGGGGCCTCGCCGCCGAGCGCGAGCCGGCGAAGGCCTGAGGCCGGGCCGATGTCGAGTCCGGCCTTGCTGGAGCGGTACTCGGTGCTGCGCGCCTGCGACATCGACGCGTTCCGGGCGTCGGTGTCGCAGGTCCTCACCCCGCACCGGCTGACCCCGCATCGGGTACGCGGCGTGGTGACCGCCGACGTCGCCGTTGCCTCGCTGGGTCCGCTGTCGCTGGTCTACGGCCAGCACCGCGGGGCCGAACTGGAGGTCGCGCTGACCGAGCAGGTCGACTACTACGACGTCAACCTGTCCTGGGGCGGGCACAATCGCCTCACCTGCGGCGCCGACGAGATCGTGGTGGACCGGGACACCGCCGGGATCATCTCGCCGTCGATGCCGGTGAGCATGCGACTGAGCGCCGAGTACCGGCAGCTCCACGTCCGGATCGAGCGCGCCGCGCTGGAGGCCCGGCTCGAGGAGCTGCTCGGCCGCCCGGTCACCGCGCCGCTGGTGTTCCGCCCCGCGATGGACCTGCGCGCCCCGGCCGCCGGGTCGTGGGCCCGGGCCGTGGCGCTGCTGGTCGGCGATCTGGGCACGGGTACGGGCCTGGCCGCGGCCTGGACCCTCGGCGACCACCCCTGGTCGGCGTTCCTGATGAGCGGGTTGCTGCTCGCCCAGCCCCACAACTACACCGCCCGGCTCGCCGGCAGCCGGGCCGGCGCCCACCGGCCCGGGCCGCTCCGGCGGGCCGTCGAGCTCATCGAGACCCGGCCCGGCAGTGACCTGTCGCTGGAGCGGCTCGCGCGGCACGCGGGAGTGAGTTCCCGTTCCCTGCAACGCCATTTCCACGACCACGTCGGCGTCTCGCCACGTGAGTACGTCCAGCGCACCCGGCTCGCGCGCGTCCGCGAAGAGCTCGCCGCGGCCGGCCCGGGATCGGGCGTGACGGTGACGGAAGTGGCCCTGCGGTGGGGCTTCACCCACGTCCCGCGCTTCGCCGACGCCTACCGACGCCGCTTCGGCGAGCCACCCTCGACCACCTTGCGCGCGCTCCCCAAGGACGCGCACACCGACTCCCTCCAGGAGGAACGATGACCACACAGGCTCTCCCGTCCGTGACGGTGCCCCTGCAGTACGCGGACCCGGCCGAGCCCGCCGGGATCTTCTACGCCGGCCAGCACGCGGCTTCCACGGCCCGCTTCCGTTCCGTCGACACCACGATCACGAACGCCCGGCCGATCCGCGAGGACTTTCGTCTCGACGTCCAGGGGTTCGCGCTGGTCGAACACCGGACGAAGGTGCAGGACTTCACCGACACCGAAGAGGTGGAGCGGGTCTACCAGGCCGAACTGGAGGAGCTGGTCAAGGCGGCGACCGGCGCGGTGAAGGTCGTCGTCTTCCACACGATGGCGCGCTTCGAGGACGGCGAGAAGCGGGGCGAACGCCCGCCGGCGCGCGCGGCGCACGCCGACTACGACGGCGCGAGCTTCGAGGTCTGGATCCGCCGGGCCATGGGCGCCGAGGCCGACGAGTGGCTGTCGGGACGCTGGTCCGAGATCAACGTCTGGCGCGGCATCCGCCCGGTCGAGCGGGTGCCCCTCGCCGTCGCCGACGCCCGCACCACCGGCCTGGACCAGTACGTGGCGGTTCCGATCCACGAACGCCCGGACCAGCCGATGCCGTTCACCGGGCTGAACCTCGTGCACGACCCGAAGCAGCGCTGGTACTACTTCCCGGACATGCAACCGGACGAGGCATTGCTGTTCCGCCTCTGGGACACCGACTCTTCGGTGCCGTTCCCGGTGGCGCACAGCGCGATCGACGACCCGACCTCGCGCCCGGACGCCGCCCCGAGGGCCAGCGTGGAGGCACGCACGGTGGCGTTCTTCGGCTGACGACCTCCGTCACGCTCGGCCGGTCGCGTGGCCGCGGATGTGTGCGATCACGGCGTTCAAGGCGGCTTCGAGAGCGTGGGTGCCCTTCGTCGCCGAGCACGTCGAATTCTTTCCTAGCGCGATCAACCCGACGACATCCTCGCCGTCTGCCGCGAGCTGGACCAGTACATGCCCGTCCTGGACGGCGAAGCATCCAGCCCCCGCCGGCGGGCCACGAACTCCCGGGGTGCGAAAAAATACCCGGAAAGCACGATCTCGCTCCATGGTGCGGTCTTTGGTGCGCGCGAGCCGGATTGCCCCGGTTCGTTGCTAGCTTCGCCCCAAGGCCGAATCCCGCCCGAATTACCCGGGGGACCACCATGGACGAAATCTTCAGGCTGTTGCTGCTGCGCCCGCCCGCACCCGGCGTCGCCATGACCGTGACGCCGGGGGCGCAGTTCGCCGCCGCACTCAGGGAAGCCAACCAGAGCGAGGATCCGAAGGCGGGACGCCGGCAGGCCGCGACCACGCTCGTCGAGTCCGCACGCGGGTTGAAGACGATCACCGATCTGGCGCTCGGCACCAAACTGGTGACGATGGACGCGCTCATCACCGGCACCGCTCCACCCAATCCCAGTGCGCTCCCGTCGGTTGTCAACCAGATCTTCGGAATGTCGCCGAGCCAGGTCATCGGCGCGCCGGAATTCACCACCGACCGGGAGCGGATCGCCGACAACCTGATCGCCGCGGTGATCCTCTCCGCCGACGGCCCCCTTTCCGCGGTCCGGCTGGAGGACCTGCTGACCGTCCTCGTCGTCGTCGAGGCGACGGCGAAGCAGGACCCGGTGCTCGCCAAGCCCGACGGGCTGCGCGTCCTGCTCGCCCGGCCGGCCGTCATCGCCGCGGGCGTGCTGCCCGCCATCCAGGCCGTCGCGGCGGTGCGCCCCGCGGACGACCAGGAGCGCCGGCTGGAAACCGAGGCCGGCGACGGCCGGGAAGCGGAACTCCGCACCCGGGTCGACGACCTGCTCGCCCTGAACCACGCGCTCGCCGCCGTCGCCCCCGAGGACATCGCCGTTCCGCGGGCCGGGGAACGGCCGGCGCCGGAAGGACGGGACACAGCCGGCACGGACCCGGTCGCCGTGCTGCGCGCCCGCCTGGTCGAGCAGCTCCTGGCGGGCGAGATCGACGAACCGCCCGCCGCGTTCTCGGCCAGCCTCGGCGTCCTCAGCGCCACCGCGACGGCGAGCGCGCTCCCCGTCATCCCGGGCGGTGCCGGCCCCCGGCTCGTGCTCACCGCCGGGGCCGTGGCCGCCCTCGGCCCCGGGAACCGGGCCACGGCCGAGTCCCTGGGCCTCGACCTGACGGCCGTCCCGCTGCCGACCGCGGTGGCGCGGGTGCACACCGAACTGTCCTCGAACTACACCGAGCTGGCCGAGTTCGCGCCGGCCGGTGACGTGTACGCCGTGGTCGGCGGGACGGTCCAGCGGTTGCCGGAACGACCTTCCCCGGCCCTGGCGCCCACCGCGGTGCCGACGACCCACGGCACGCTCAAACCGGTCGGCGTCGGCGACCTGCTCGTGGTGCGCCAGCAGCTCAAGCGGTACGAGGGCGGCGAGGTCGGCCACGTCGAGAACGTGCTGCGCGGCGAGGCGAAGAAGCGCACCCACCTGCGCTCCCGCACCACCGAGCAGACCGACACCACCGAAGAGGTCCTCGAATCCACCGAGGAGCGGGACAACCAGAGCACCGAGCGCTTCGAGCTGAAGCAGGAGGCGGCCACGGTCCAGAAGGAGGACTCCACCTTCAAAGTCGGCCTCTCCGTCTCCGGTTCCTACGGCCCGACGATCGAATTCAAGGCTTCCACGGACTTCTCGCTCAACAAGTCCAAAGAGGAATCGGCGAAGACGGCCACCGGCTACTCGAAGGAGATCTCCAACCGGGCCGCGTCGAAGGTCACCGAGAAGCACCGCGAGGAGCGGATCCTGCGCACGCTCGAGGTCTTCTCCGAGACCAACGAGCACGGCATCAACAACGCCACCGGCAACGGTCCCGTCGTCGGCGTCTACCAGTGGGTGGACAAGGTCTACGAGTCGCAGGTCTACAACTACGGCAAGCGGATGATGTTCGACCTGATGATCCCGGAGCCGTCCGCGTTCTGGCAGTACGCGATCACGACCTACCCGAAGCCGGGCGCGACGCTGGTCCGGCCTGTCCCGTTCACGCTCCGGCCGAAGGACCTCAACAGGGACAACTACGGCGACTACGTCCAGCGCTACCAGGCCGCCGGGGTGAACCCGCCGCCGGAGGAGTTCCAGACCGTCGCCAAGACCTTCGAGGGCACGTCCTCGCACGACGAGCACGTCCTCACCAAGACCGCGGAGCTGCCGCTGCCCGCCGGCTACTCGGCGCTGACCGGATTCGTGGCTGCCACCGGTTCCATCTGGGACGACTGGCTGGACAGCTGGGGCGTCGACGTCGTGCTCGGCGATCGGCTGGTCTCCTGGAAGAAGCAACCGCTCGAAACCCAGCACGTCACCATGGGCACCGAAGAAGGCGCTGTTCCGCTGACCGTCTCGGCATTCGGCTGGGCCACGCTGACCCTCGCCGTCGAGGTCACCTGCAAGCGGACTCAGCGGGCACTCGACGCCTGGCAGCTCGCCACCCACCAGGCGATCACGCAGGCCTACCTCAAACTGGACCGGGACTACCAGGACGCACTGGCCGCGCTGCAGGTGCAGACGGCCAGCCAGATCCTCGGCCGCAACCCGATCGAGAACCGGCTGATCGAACGCACCGAGCTGAAGAAGCACGCGATCGCGGTGTTCACCGCCCAGCACTTCGGCGCGTTCGGCGCGGTCCAGTCGTCGGTGCCGGAGGGCTACCCGGAACCCAGCCTGACCGAGGCCGAGCTCCAAGGCCGTTACGTGCGGTTCTTCGAGCAGGCCTTCGAATGGGAGCACATGACCTACCTGTTCTACCCGTACTACTGGGGCCGCAAGGCGAACTGGGCGGCGCAGGCCGTGCTGCAGGACACCGACATCCAGTTCTCCGAGTTCCTGCGGGCCGGGTCGGCCCGCGCGGTCGTCCCCGTGCGGCCGGGGTTCGAAAGCTCGATCGCGCACTTCCTCAACACCGGCGAGATCTGGAACGGCACCGAACCGCCCACGATCACGGACCCGACCTACGTCGGCGTCATCACCGAGATCAAGGAACGCGACCAGGCCAAGGGCCTCGAGGTCGCGCAGGGCGATCCGTGGGACGTCCGCCTGCCGACGACCCTGCTCCGCCTGCGCCCGGACGGATCACTGCCGCAGTGGCGGAAGAACCCGGACGGGAGCTGGAGCCCGGTGGGCGACAACTGAGCGGAGGAGAGATGGCCAAGCCGCCGCGCTACCGCATCCACCCCGCGATCGGCGTCGCCCGGATGGGCAACGCGCCGAGGGAGCAGTTCTTCATCGGGCCCGAGGTGCCCTACCGGAACGCCACCGGAGCCGCCGGGATCGGCACGGCCGTGCCGCCGTTCAAGGCCCGACCGGGCAACGAGCTCAAACCGCAGGCCGCCCGGTTCCGGGTCTTCGAATACACCGAGTCCGGCGGGAAGTACACCGTGTCCCGGGAGATCACCCTCGACGAGAAGGACGTCGTCGAGCTGACCTGGCAGGTGCACCTGGCCAACCGCAAGGCGTCGTTCTTCGAGTTCAACGGGCTCACCGGCTCCCCGCTCGTGCCGAAGGCCGGTGCCCGCCGCAACGCCGCGCTCAGCGGGCCGAACCCCCGGACGCTGGAGATCGATCCCGGGCCCCGGAAGATCACCGGCCGGGCGAAAGGCCCGGTCACGTTCACCAAGGGAACCTCCTCGAACCCGGCGAAGGAGCTGTGGCCGGACCCGCAGCCCTCGCCGCCGATCGAGTACCTCGGCGAGCTGCGCACCGACGGCGCCGGGCGGCTGGTGGCGCTCGGCGGCAAGGGCGTCGCGGGCAGCCGGGCCGGCGCGAAGATCAAGAGCTACGCCAACAACGACGGCTGGTTCGACGACGCGTCGGACGGCCCGGTCACCGCGGTCCTCCGGCTGCGGGGACCGGACGGGAAGCCGCGGCCCGTCCCGGTTTCCGGCGCGTGGCTGCTCGTCGGGCCACCGGACTTCGCCCCGGCCGTCCAGACACCGGTGACGTTGTACGACGTGCTCCTCGATCTCGCGGCCACGCGGCTGCCGATCCCCGCGGACGAAACGGTTTACGACACCGGAGAGTCGTCGCAGCTGCGTGCGCTGGCCGCGGACCTGGGTGGTGGCGGCACCAAGCTGACGAAGTTCAAGGTCGACTTCGACCGGGACGTCATGCCGATCCTGCGGCGCTCGGTCCTGGCCACGTGGACGTTCGGGCCGCTCGCCGATGCGCACACGCAGCTGGGTGCCGGACCGGGGCTGGCGGCGATCTGGCCGCAGCTGTCCGATCCCGCCCAGCCGAACAACCTGCGTGCGACCACCCTCGCCTACCTCCGAAAGCCCGGCACGCCGGGACTCACCGGCAGCGACACCATGCCCAAGCTGCTCGGCGACGACCCGTACGGCAAACAGAGCACCGGCCGCTGGGGCCTGACGCTCACCGGCACCCAGCTGGCGATGCTGACCGAGTGGGCGAAGGGGAACTTCATCGCGTCGGCACTGGGCCAGGGCCACTTCACTTCGCCGGTGTCGCCACCGAGCGTCACCCCGCACGGCCTGGACCGCGCGGCGCTGGAGTCCTGTTCCGGCGGCGCGTTCTTCCCCGGGATCGAGGTGGGCTGGCAGATCCGCGCCCCCGAGCTGTTCGCGGAACCGTTCCGCGTCAAGCACGGCGCGCCCTCGAAGTACGTCGGCGACATGGGCGTGACCGTGCGGGCCGGCCACTTCAGCAGGCAGATGGCCCTGCCGTGGCACGCGGACTTCCTGCAGTGCAAGAACGAGCAGCAGCGGGTCTCGAGGGACGAGTACGGGTGGTGGCCGGCGCAGCGGCCGGATGCCGTCTACCCGACCGTCGCCGAGGCGGAGAAGCGGGACGCGAGCGGTGCGCGCACCGGCAAGATGCTGCCGTGGAGCAGGCCCGGCACGCCGCCATGGCCGGGCGGATCGGGCGACGTCCCCTCGTACGACGAGATGCTCGCGAACTGGTGGAAGTTCGGCTTCGTCGTGATGACTCCCCGGGGGAGCTTCACGGAGTCGGAGCGCCACGGCACGATCCCGTGACCGCGGACGTGTGCGTGGTCGGCGCGGGTCCGGCGGGCGCCGCGGCGGCCATCGCCCTCGCGCGGACCGGCGCCCGCGTCGTCCTGATCGGGTCCGCGAAGGCGCCGCCAGCCGGCACGCTGGAGCTGCTGTCCGGGCACGCCCGCCACTGCCTGGACATCCTCGGCCTGACCGGCACCGTGGCCGCGCGGGCGCCGGTCTGCGCGGCGACGATCTCCCGGTGGGGCGGCGCGGACTTCGCGGAGCGGGCCGGCATCCTCGAGCCGGCCGGTCCCGGCTGGGTGGTCGACCGGCACTGGCTGAACCCGGTCTTCCTGACGGCCGCGCGGGCGGCCGGGGTGCGGCACCTGCCGGCCCAGGTGACCGGCGCGGTCCGGGACGGGCTCGGCTGGACCCTGCACTGCGCCGACGGTGCCGCCGTCCGGCGGATCACCGCCCCGCGGGTGATCGTGGCGTCCGGCCGGACCGGCCGGGTCGCGGCGCGCTTCGGCCTGCCCCGGACGACCGGGCACCGGATGGTGGCCATGACGGCCTGGCTGCCGGGCGATCCGCTGAGCCTGGGGCACCGGCTGCTGGTCGACCACGGCCCCGGCGGCTGGTGGTACGCGCTGGGGGACACCCAGGGGACGTCGGTCGTCCACTGCACGGACGCGGACCTGCTGCGCCCCGGCACCTGGCGTGCCGCGGCCCGCGACGTCGGCTGGGCGGAGACGCTGCGGCCGGCTCGCCTCCCGGCGCTGCGGGCCGCCCCGACCGGGCGGGCCGTCGCCGCCACCGGCCCCGGCGTCACGCTCGCCGGGGATGCGGCGCTGGCCGTGGATCCCCTCTCCGGACAGGGCCTGACGCTGGCCCTCGAAACGGCGCTGGCGGCCGCGCGCGACGAACGCGGCTACGGCGACTGGCTGGCGGAACGGACCCGCGCGCACGCACGGCAGTCACGCGCGGTCTACGGCCTGGCCGGCGACACCCGCGAGTTCTGGCGACGGCGCGCGGTGCCGGGGTGACGCTCGGGATCGTCGCCGGTCGACCCGGCCGGCATCGCGCTGCCGGCCGGTCAGGCGCCGAGACGGCTGTAGATGCGGCTGGCCAGGGACGCGGCCAGCTGGTTCAACGCGGCGGGGGGATCGAGCTGCGCGAACTGCCCGAGCAGTTCCGCCGCGGCGTAGGCCTCCGCTTCCGACAGCACCGCGGCGCACCGCTCCCGGCGTCCCCGGTCCAGCAACCGCGTCAAAGCTTCGGCGTATTCGGCCAGGTCACGCACTGCGGCGAGGCCGTAGCGCTCGTCGAGCGGACTCTGCTGCCCGATGTCGTCGCTCATGGCCGTACGCCCTCCTCGTCACCCAATCGACTGTCTCCAGAAAATCTATGTCGGCCGGGGTAGACATTCAACGGCGGGTGTGTGTACTGTTCTTCTCGTAGCGAGAGAGACAACGTCAAGCAGGCGCGGGAGAGGACGTAACTGCCCGCGAGGTGAGACAGGGCGGTCAGGCAGCACGGAGCCGATCAAGGGAACAAGGTTTCGGCTGGTGACCGCGAGCAGTACTCCAGGACCGGGTCGTGAAGAGGTTTGACCAGGTAGTACCGGTCCCGGAGCGGTAGTGCAGGACCGGGCGGAGCAGGTGCGCCCGTGAAGATCGGCAGTGTGCAGTTGTAGTTGTATTTGCTGTTGTTTGTTGTTTGTGCAGTGGTAGTTGCAGGACCGGTCAGGTGGCCGGAGCCGATCAGTGAACGGGGCTCCGGGCAGTGACCAGCGGCGTCAGGCGTGCTGGGACCGATCAGTGGAAGGGTTCCCGCCGGTGGCGTTCGCAGCAGGTGAAGTAGCAAGAAACGCAGTAGCAGTACCGAGTAAGTGGAAAACACCGGAAAGAAGGGAACGGGAGCATCATTGGATCGCCCGCAGCGGTTGGTCTTTGCCGCGCGGGTGCCGCAGTCCCATCGAGTTCGGAGGTGGTGCTCGGTCACGAATGAGCGATCCCCGCGCAGACCGGCTTTCGGCCGGACGCGGGTGCAGGACGCCGGCGGTCGCGCCGGTTGACAATGGTGAAACCCAACCCTTTGAGGACCCCGGGTGCCGCAGTGGCACCCGGGGTCCTTTGTGATGTGGAGGCCGAATGATTCCTGACCAAGAAGGACCCGGCACGCCGAGCGCGGCCGACAAGTTCGACGACGAGAACTACCCCGGCTACACGATGGGCCGGGCCGCCGACATGCTCGGCACCACCCAAGGTTTCCTGCGCAGCCTCGACGAAGCCGGCTTGATCACCCCGCAACGTTCCGCCGGCGGGCACCGCCGGTATTCCCGCCACCAGCTGCGCCTGGCCGGCCGGGTGCGGGAACTGGTCGACCAGGGCACCCCCATCGACGCCGCCTGCCGCATCATCACCCTTGAAGACCAGCTCCACGAGGCGCAACGCCTCAACCGGTCCCCTCATCTCGATCCCGAGAGCAGCACCGCCGACTGACGGCACGCGGCGTCCGGGTGGGACGCCGCGGACAGCTTTGTCCCCTGACCGGCCCGCCGGCCGAACCGTCCGGCGGCCGGGCACCAGGTGGTGACCCGCTTCCTAGCGGCATGGGCGGATATCCGCGCGAATCCGCGTAGCCGGCGGAAGTCCCGAGAGACGTTCCCCACTCCCCGCGGTGATCCGGCTCGGCCACGCCGAAGCGAACCCGCGGAACGCTCTAGACCGAGGCGCGTTCCCGGTCGAAGGGCGCGGTCAGCGCCGTGCCGGCGGCCTCGACGGCGAGGTACCCGTTCAAGTGGGGGTGACGGCTGCCGACGGCGACGTCGCGCCAGAACCGCTGGAGGGCGTTCGCCGTGGCGAAACCGCTCGCGCCGTGCAGATCGAGCATCCGGTCGAGCGCTTCGCGGCAGTCTCGAGCGGCGTCCGCGAGCGCCATGCGCAATCGGGGCGTGTCCTCCTTGGCCAGCTCGCTCGCGTCGGACTCGCGCGCGACCGTGAGCATCGAGTTTTCGGCCCGGTCCACCAGGTGGGCGGCCTCCGCCAGCCACTGGCGGGCCCCGGGTGACTCGCCCATCCGGCCGTACCCGCTCATGAACGGCTTGCGGTCCGAGGCGAACATCGCGAGGGTCGCGTCGAGGGCACCGCGGGCGGCGCCGACCACCGGGCCGAGCACCGTCATCGAGTACAGCATCAGGCTGTTGACGGGGAAGGGTTCGGCCGCCACCACCCGTTCGGCCGGAACGAAGACGTCGTCGGCGACGAGGGTGTGGCTGCCCGTGCCGCGCATGCCCGCCATGCTCCAGGTCCGCTCCACGGTCAGCTCCGCGACCGGGACGACGGCGAAGGAGAACACGCCGTCGACGAGCAGGGCGACCGAGGCCCAGGTGGCGTCCTCGCACCCGGAGGCGTTCGGCCAGCGGCCGCTGACGTGCACGCCCTCCGGCCCCCGCCGGCCCTGGGCACCCGGGACGCCCGATCCGCAGAAGAGCGCGTCCGGGTCGCCGAAGAACTCGGGCGACCGCGCTCCGGCGAAGCAGCGAGCCGCGATGTCCTTCGCGGTCACGCACGTCCCGGCGACCCAGGCCGTGGCCGGGCACGCCCGGCCCAGTCCGGTGAGGCACCGGGCGACGGTTTCGGCGCCGGCCCAGGCGCCGCCGTGGTCCCGCGGGGTCCGGAGGGCGAAGACCCCGTGCCCGCGCAGCGCGTCCAGGCTTTCCGGAGCGGGCCGGGCGCCCTCTTCCGTCTTCTCGGCGTAGGTGCGCAGGGTCTCGGCGGCCGCGTCCGCCGTGGTGTTCTCGTTCACGCCGTCGACCCAACCAGCGGCCGGGGGTGGCCGGCCATACGCGAACCGCGCCGGTTCATACGCGGCTGTGCGCCTACCATCGAGCGCATGGACTTGATCAGTGAGGTCATTCGCGCCGTCCGGGTCGGCAGTGCGAACGCCCGCCTGATCCGGCAGACCGATCGCCGCGGCGTCCGGTTCCCCGCCTTCGCCGGCAGTGGCTTCCACATCGTCCTGCGCGGTACCTGCTGGCTGATCACCGAGGACGCGGAGCCCGTCGCCCTGCGCGCGGGCGACATCGTGCTCACCTCGACCGGCGTCGAGCACGGCCTGCACACGTCTCCCGGCGCGCTGGAAAACCTGCCGGCCGTGACGATGGGCCCGTTCCCGCCGGCCGACGGGCCCGCGGAGTTCGAGTTCCTGTGCGGTGCCTACCGGCTCGAGCGAGGCCGCGTGCCGCAGTACCTCCGCGCGCTGCCCGACCCCCTCGCCGTGTCCCCGGACTACGACCGCGACCCGGAGATGCACACCCTGGTCGACCTCCTCGCCGCCGACGTGTCCGAAAGGCGGCTGGGTGGGGGAGCGACCCTGCCCGCGCTGCTGGACCTGATCCTGGTCAAGGTGCTGCGCCAGTGGCACGACCAGCACGACGCGTACGGGTGGCCGCAGACCGACGACCCGGCGGTCGCCGCCGCCCTGCGGCGAATCCACGAGAACCCCGAGCGGCCGTGGACGCTGGCGGGGCTCGGTGCGGCCGTGGGGTTGTCGCGCTCGGTGTTCACCAGGCGCTTCACCGCGGTGGTGGGCCGGCCGCCGATGAGCTACCTCACGAGCTGGCGACTCGACCGCGGCGCCGGCCTGCTGCGCGAGACCGACGCCTCACTCGCCACGATCGCCCGCCGCGTCGGGTACTCGAGCGAGTTCGCGTTCTCCGGCGCCTTCCGCCGGGAGTACGGGATGTCGCCGGGCCGCTTCCGCCGCCCGCCGGAAACCTCCCGTGCCTCGGTATCCGGACGTCCGGACGACGCGCCCGGCTCCACATCGGACAGTGCCGGGCCGGGCCTTCGCCGGCCCGCGAACATTTCGTAGCTCTGTGCCCGGTCACCACGGCACGGGCTCGCCGTGCCGGTCCAGGAACTGCAGGCCGGGCGCGCCGCCCTGCGCTTCGAGGACGTCGACGACCGCCGGGACGCTCTCCTCGGGGGCGAGGGGCGCGTCGGGGCCGCCGAGCCGCGTGCGGTTGTGGCCGGGGTCGATGAGCAGCTTGGTCCGCCCGTCGCCCGCGGTTCGCGTCGCGTAGCTGCGCATCAGCTGGTTGAGCGCGGCCTTGCTGGCCTTGTAGAGCTCGTGGCCGTCCTCGGTGTTGCGCGAAACACTGCCCTGCTCGGACGACATGACCGCGACGGTGCCACCGGGCACGACGAGGTCGCCGAGGGCTTCGACGGTCCGCAGCGGGCTCAGCGCGTTGGTGATCATGACCTCGGTGAACGTCTCGGCCGGGACGTCGCCGATCGGCACGTTGCCCCGGTCGATCGCGGCGTTGACGAAGAGCAGGCCGAGCCGGCGCCCGGCCAGCCGCTCGCGCAGGGCGGCGAGCTCTTCGGCGCTCGTCATCTCCAGTGCTTCGATCTCCAGCCGGCCCCCGGCGGCCAGGGTCCGCAGGCCGGGACTGTCGCGGCGGGTCGTGGCGATGACGTGCCGGCCGCGGCGGACGAGCTCCGCGGCGAGGACGAGCCCCAGGCCCCGGGAGGCGCCGATGACGAGGGCTTGGCATCCGCGGCTACCTGCGGGCGTTCGCGCGGTTCCTCACCCGCGACCCGGCGGGCAAGGTCCTGCTCGCGCTCCTCGCCCAGGCGCAGCACGATCCGGCCACCGCCCGGAGCTTCCAGGAGCGCTACCTCGGTCCGCGCCGGGACGAGGAACGCGCCCTGCTCACCCGCGCGATCGACGCCGGGGAGATCGCCCCGAAGCTCGGGCCCGACGCCGCGCTGGACGCCTTGGTCGGCCCGATCGTCTACTGCGCCCTGACCGGGTCGAGCGTCCCCCGTGGACTGGTGAGCACGCTCGTCGAGGACGTGCTCAGGCCTCGTCCGAGCTGACGGCCCTCACCGCCGTTCCTCGATACCGGTGTAGCGGCCGGGCATCACCATGCAGTACAGCCCGCCGGTTTCGTTGGTCAGGCAGTAGACCGGCCGGTCCGAGTCGGAGCCGGCGGTCGGATCGCTCTGGTCGCCGATGTGCTGGATGGTGATGTGCTGCGGGTCCTTGGGCGGCGCCGGCAGCGGCGGCTTGTCCCACGGGTGCCACGCCAGCAGGCCGCCGCCGATCCCGGCGACCAGGATCGCGAAGGACAGCAGGCCGGTCCCGGCCCGTGACTTGGCCGGCTGCGGCTGCGGCTGCGGCGGGGACGGCTGCGGTTCGGGGCTCTCCGGGTTCGACATGCCGGACAGTCAACATCATCATCGTCGAGAACCGAGACGGGACCCGGCCCCGAGTCTCGGTACCCGGACGTAACGTCGGGGCGAGACCGGTGTCGCGGACGAAGGGCGAGGTGCGTGCGGGCGGAGTCCGAGGTCACCGACGAGGTCGTGCTGTCGACCGGCCGCCGCGTCTGGACGGTCGGCGTGATGTGCACGGCGGTCGGCCTGGTGATCGCCATGGTGACGATCGTGAACGCGGCGCTGCCCGCGCTGGCCGCCGACACCGGCGCGAGCCAGGCCGGACAGACGTGGATCGTCGACGTCTACACGCTGGTGCTGGCCGCGCTGGTGCTGCCGGCCGGCGCGCTGGGGGACCGGTACGGACGCCGCGGCGTGCTCGTCGCCGGCCTGCTCGTGTTCGCGGGCGGGTGCGCCGCGCCCGTCTTCCTCGATACGTCGTCGTGGATCATCGCGGCCCGGGCCGTCACCGGGCTCGGCGCGGCGATGATCATGCCGGCCACGCTGTCGATCATCACCGCGAGCTTCCCGCCGGAACGCCGCGGCCGGGCCATCGGGACCTGGGCCGCGGTGGCCGGGGTCGGCGGGCTCGGCGGGCTGGTGCTCGCCGGGGTGCTGCTGCAGCACTTCGCGTGGCACTCGGTGTTCCTCGGGCCGGCGGTGCTGTCCGTGGTCCTGGTGGCCGCGAGCCTGACGGTGCCGACTTCGCGCGACCGCCGTCCGCACGCCTTCGACGTGGTCGGCGCGGTGCTCAGCGCCCTGGCGATCGGCGCGGTGGTGTTCGGCATCCTGCGCGTCGCCGATCTCGGCTGGGGCCACGGCGTCGTGCTCGGGTCGATCGCGGGCGGGCTGGTGCTGGGCGCGCTGTTCGTGGCGTACGAGCTGCGGCGCGCGGCCCCGCTGCTGGACGTCCGGCTGTTCGGCAACGCGGCCTTCGCGGCCGGGTCGGTTTCGGTGACCGTCCAGTTCACCGCGGCGTTCGGGATGTTCTACGCGCTGGCGCAGTACCTGCAGCTGGTGCAGGGGTATTCGGCGCTGAAGTCGGGGCTGGCGCTGTGGCCCGTCGCGGTGACGCTCTTCCCGCTGTCGCTGGCTTCGGCGCCGCTGGTCCGCCGGTTCGGGCTGCGCACGGTGACGTGCGCCGGGCTCGCGGTCGTCGTCGCGGGCATGGTCCTCATCGGACAGCTGGACGCCGGAAGCGGTTATGCCGCCTTGGCGATCGCGGTGTGCGTGCTGGGCGCCGGCATCGGGGTGACGGCCCCGGCCGCGACGAGCGCGATCCTTGACAACGTGCCACCGTCGCAGTACGGCGTGGCCTCGGCGGTCAACGACGCGACGCGCGAAGTCGGTGCGGCGCTGGGAATCGCGCTCACGGGCAGCGTCCTTTCCGCCGGTTACACGGATGCCGTTCGCGCGGCGACGGTGGCGCTGGCACCGCCCGCGCGGGAGGCGGCGGAGGGGTCGTTGGCGGGTGCGCTGGCGGTGGCGGTGGATGGGCGCTTGGCGTCGGCGGCGCGGGCGGCTTTCGCGCACGGTATGGGGATCAGCATGCTGGCGTTGGCGGCTGTGGTGGTGGGGGGCATCGTCGCGGCCGCGGTGCTGGTGCGCCGGTAGCGGTCCCGCTGGTTACCCGGTGACGGGCTCGGCGGTCCACGAAGCCAGGATCCGCAACGCTTCGCGGGCCGGCGAGCCCGGTTCCGCCGTCAGGACCATGAGCCGCTGGCCGCTGCCGTCCGGGCTCTCCCACATGTCGCAGTCCAGCGTCAGGTCGCCGACCACCGGGTGGTGGTAGCGCTTGACGCCGTAGCCCGCGCTCGTCACGTGGTGGGCCGCCCACCACGTGCGGAACTCCGGGTGCTGCACCGCCAGCTCGCCGACGAGGTCCGCCAGCTCCGGCGCGTCCGGGTCGCGTGCGGCCTCCAGGTGCAGGGCCGCCACCGCCGTGCGGGCCGCCTCTTCCCAGTCGGTGTGGAGCGCGCGCACCGAAGCGTCCGCGAAGAGCAGGTACACGTAGTTGCGGCGGTTCGGCGGGTAGCGGGCGAAGTCGGTGAACAGCGCCGCCGCCGCCTCGTTCCACGCCACGACGTCCAGCCGGCGGCCCAGCACCATCGCGGGCGTCTCCGCCAGCTGGTCGAGCAGCCGCTTCATCGCGGGGCGCAGTCTTTCGGCCGCCCGGCGCCGCGGCCGGCGGAAGGGCTTGCCGGCCAGTTCGTACACATAGGACTGCTGGTCGTCGCTCAACCGGAGCGCGCGGGCCAGGGTGGCGAGCACCGACGAAGAGGCCTGCACGCGCCCCTGTTCGAGCCGCGTCAGGTAGTCGACGCTGATCGCGGCGAGCTGCGCGACCTCCTCCCGGCGGAGTCCGGCCACCCGGCGGGGTGAGGCGGGTTCCGGCAGGCCGACGTCGTGCGGGCTCAGCTGGGCGCGGCGCGCCTTCAGGAAGTCGCCGAGCTCCTTCGGCTGACCGGTGGGCTCCATGGCCCCGATTCTGCCTCGGGCCGGCCGGTCCCGGGTGGGCAGGTTTCTTCCCCCGATCAGCCGCGCAGTTCGGCCGCCTGCTCGCGGAGGGCGTCGACCACCGCGGTGGCGCCGGCCGAGCGACCGTGCCGGGTGACGGCGACCGCGGCCCGGCCGCGCCAGGCCGGGTCCTCGACGGAGACGACCGCGACCCCCGCCGGGACCGACGCCGCCGCCACGCCCGGCAGCAGCGCGATGCCGAGGCCGGCCGCCACCATGCCCAGGCGGGTCGTCCAGCCGCGGACCGCGTGGCCGACACGGGGCTCGGCCAGGGTCGGCCACGCGCCGAACTGCGGCTCTCCGCGCCCGCCGCGGCCGACGATCCACGTCTCGTCGCGCAGGTCCGCGACGTCCACGAGCCGCCGGTGGGCGAGCCGGTGCCCGGCCGGCACGGCGACGCGCAGATCGTCCTCGGTCAGGACGTCCTGGTGCAGGCCCGTGAGGTCGTACCCGGGCAACCCGTCGCCGACGCCGATCACCACGACCTCGGTGCGCCCGCCGCGGAGCCGGGCGAGCAGCGCCGGGGTGGCTCCTTCCTCGAGCGTGACGGCCAGCCCGGGGTGGCGGGTGCGCAGCACCGCCAGCGCGCGCGGGACCAGGACCGCCGCCGCGGCCGGGAACGCGCCGATCGCCAGGCGCCCCGCCAGCCGGTCGCGCAGCCCCGCCAGTTCCTGCTCCGCGGTGTCGAGGACGGCCAGCGCGGTGGTCGCGTGCCGGGCCAGGAGCGCCCCGGCCGGGCTCGGCCGCACCCCGCGGGCGTGCCGCTCGAACAACGCCGTGCCCGCGGCGGCTTCCATCATCGCCACCTGCCGCGAGATGGCGGACTGCGTGTACCCGAGGGACGCGGCCGCCGCGGTGAACGACCCCGTCGCCGCCACCTCGCGGATCACCCGCAGGCCGGCCAGCGTCACTTCCGCCATGCCGCCAGCCTACCCATGAGCGATCCGCACAGCTCCTGTGCGAAGACATCGCTGGTGCGCATGCCCGCGCGAGCGCAGCATGGAAGCATGATTTGGTTCATCACAGGATCTTCGAAGGGCTTCGGCCGCCACTGGACCGAGGCCGCCCTCGAGCGCGGTGACCGGGTCGCCGCGACCGCGCGAAACCCCGCGCAGCTCGAGGACCTCGTCGAAAAGCACGGCGACGCGGTCCTCCCGCTCGAGCTCGACGTCACCGACCGCGCCGCCGCGTTCGCCACCGTCCGCCGGGCCGCGGACCACTTCGGCGGCCTCGACGTCGTCGTGAACAACGCCGGCTACGGCCACTTCGGCCGCGTCGAGGAACTCACCGAGGACGACGTCCGCGCCCAGCTGGAGACCAACTTCTTCGGCGCGCTGTGGGTCACGCAGGCCGCGTTGCCGATCCTGCGGGCGCAGCGTCGCGGGCACATCATCCAGGTCACCAGCGAGGGCGGGGTGATCGCCTTCCCGGGCATCGGCGCCTACCACGCGTCCAAGTGGGCGCTGGAAGGCCTTTCCGAGTCCCTGGCGCGGGAAGTCGCCGAGTTCGGCATCCACGTCACCAACCTCGAGCCCGGCCCCTACGCCACCGAGTGGCTCGACGTCGGCTCGCGCCGGAGCACGCCGAACCCGGACTACCCGGCCGCCGGCGAGGGCCACTGGGACGTCGGCGACCCGTACGCCACCCGGGCGGCCGTGCTCGACCTCGTCGACGCCGCCGACCCGCCCCGGCGGATGTTCCTCGGCAAGTCCCTGGCCGCGGTCACCGCGGAGTACGAGAACCGGCTCAAGACGTGGAACGACTGGCAGGACGTGGCGGTGCGGGCGTTCGGCTGAGGGCCGCGTGCGGGTCGTCGGCGGGCAGCCACCCGAGGTCCGGCGAGCCGACGTCCCGGGTGAGCGCCGCGATGGTCGCGAGGACCGGCGCGCGCGTCTCGTCCCGCCGGGACACCAGCGACCACGTCCAGAACGGCGCCGGATCGACCACCGGCCGGCGCGCGAGGTCCGGCGGGGCCGGCGTGGTCTGGCCCTTCGGGTTGTTGAGCACCGGGCGCCGCAGCCGGCGGACGTGGTCGAAGAACGCCGGACCCGTCGACCCGCCCTCCTCGACGTGCACCACTTCGGCGCCGGTGGCCGCCGCGAACTCCTCGGCGTAGGCGTTCCACGACGCCCAGCTGGCGGTGTCGGCGTCGACGAGCACGACGACGTCCTTCGCCCGCACCTCGGCGGTCCGGGCGCCGGTGCCGAACGCGTGGAGCCGGTCCGCGCCGAGCAGGCGGGCTTCGAGGCCGTGTCCGGCCAGGTCGGCGGCCCGCGCCCAGCAGATCGCCAGGTCGATGCTCCGGTCGGCGACCCGCTTGAGCTGGGCGTGCGACGGCAGCACCCACGTGTCGACGTGCAGGTGCGCGACGCCCGCGACGCGGTCGAGCAGATCGGCCGGGCGCCAGTTGACGTAGCCCAGCCGCACCGGCTCGCGCGCGCCGATCCCGGCGGCCGAGCGGCGGAGCTCGTCGGCCTGCTCCAGCAGCGCGACCACCTGCGGCAGCAGCGATTCGCCGCATTCGGTGAGCGTGACCGAGCGGCGGTCGCGGTCGAAGAGACGGACGCCGAGGTCGCGTTCGAGCGCCTTGATCTGCTGGGACAGCGAAGGCCCGGCGATGCGCAGCCGCTCGGCGGCCCGGCCGAAGTTCAGTTCTGTGGCGACGGCCACGAAGTACCGAAGCTGGCGTAGCTCCATACGGGCAGCTTAGTGCGGTGGGAGTCCAGGCCTTCCAGGTGAGAGCGAACCGGTCGTGGCGAAGCGGGTCCGCCCGGCACATCCTCGGCTCAGGAAGCACCACTCACCAGGAGGTTTTCATGAGCATCCAGAAGGTCGCGGTCGTCACCGGAGCTTCGCAGGGCATCGGCGCGGCCGTGGTCGAGGCGTACCGCAAGCTCGGCTACGCCGTCGTCGCGAACTCGCGGTCCATCACCCCGTCGGGCGACGCCGGGATCCTGGCCGTCGCGGGCGACATCGCCGACCCGGCGGTCGGCGCCCGCGTGATCGACCAGGCCCTGGCGACGTTCGGCCGCGTGGACACGCTGGTCAACAACGCCGGCGTCTTCATCGCGAAGCCGTTCACCGAGTACACCGCGGCCGACTTCGACCTCGTGACCGGCGTCAACCTGCGCGGCTTCGTCGAGGTCACCCAGCGCGCGATCGCCGCGATGCTGGAGGTCGGCGGCGGGCACGTCGTCAACGTCACCACCAGCCTGACCGACCACGCGAACAGCGCGGTCCCGTCGGCGCTGGCGTCGCTCACCAAGGGCGGCCTGAACTCGGTCACGAAGTCCCTGGCCATCGAGTACGCCACGCGGGGCGTCCGCGTGAACGCCGTGTCGCCGGGCATCATCCGCACCCCGATGCACCCGGAGTCGACGCACGAAGCGCTCGCCGGCCTGCACCCGGTCGGGCGGATCGGCGACCCGGGCGACATCGTCGACGCGGTCGTCTACCTGGAGGGCGCGCCGTTCGTCACCGGCGAAATCCTGCACGTCGACGGCGGCCAGAGCGCGGGACACTGACGTCATGGACATCCTCACCGGGGTACTGGACGCCTGGAAGTCCGCGGTCGACGCGCACGACCCGAAGCGCGTTGCGGCGTCGTTCACCGAAGACGCGATCTTCCAGGGCCTGCACCCGTACAGCGTGGGCCGGGACGGCGTGGCCGCGTACTACGACTCCCAGCCGCGGGGCATGACGGCGGAGTACCGGATCGTGGAGACCCGCCGGCTGGCCGACGACGTGCTCCTCGGGTACGCGAGCGTCGACTTCGCGTTCACCGACCGGGAGACGATCTCGGTGCACCTCAGCGTGATCGTCCGCCGGGTGGGCGATGCCTGGCTCATCGCCCACTACCAGGTTTCGCGGCTCTGAAAGGAGCAGGACCATGGAGTTCCTCGTCGACATGAGGACGACCGTCCCGCCGGGAACGAGTGCCGAGACGGTCGCGGACACGCGGCGTCGCGAGGCGGCGCGGAGCGGGGAACTGGCGGCGCAGGGCCACCTCCGGCGGCTGTGGAAGCCGCCGGAGGGGCCGGGCGAGTGGCACACGATCGGGCTGTTCGCCGCCGCCGACGAACCGGAGGTGCGGCAGGTGCTCGAGTCGATGCCCCTGCACGCGTGGATGGAGGTGACGGTGACGCCGCTGAAGCCGCACCCGAGCGACCCGGGCACGGGACGGCCGTAGCCGCGCCGGCCCGTGTTCCGCGGAGCGCTACCATCGCCGTCCCGAAAGGACTGTCGTGGCGCGGTTTTCGCGAACCGCGCGGAGCGAAGGGCCGGGGCCGGACGTTCGGCCGGCGACGGTGGCGAAAAGGGCAAGCTTCGCGCGGGGCGGTTGACGTTTCGGCCGTCTCCCACCATGCTCCGGGCCCACGAACGCCCGCAGCCGGACATCCGGCTCAGTCAGGAGGAATTTCCGTGACGATCGCCCCGACGGTGCACGCCCGGCGAACCAAGGCGAGCTGGTTCGTCCCGATGCTGCCGGTGGTGGTCATGGGCTTGACCGCGTGTGGCTCGGCCGGGGTCAGCGGGTCGGCGGCGCCGGTGGCGAGCGCGTCCGCTTCGCCGGCGAGCGCTTCCCCGCAGACGTCCCCGGCGCAGTCCGCATCCGGTGCCGGGACCCCCGAGGCCGCTCTCGAGCGCTGGGTGACCCAGGTCTTGCAAGAGCAGTACAAAGAGGCGTGCCTTTCCGGCGCACCGGTGCTGCCCGACGGCCAAGACGCCGAAACGCTGTGCGCCAACCCCAAGGCGCTCTCGAGCGTCAAGTCGCTGCACGAGGCTTGGGCGAAGCCGGGCGTCAAGCTGCCCCCGGAGGGGAAGGTCGAGGTCGGCGAGGTGACGGCGAAGGGGAACGAGGTGACGGTGCCGGACACGGCGGTCAAGGTCGACGGCCGGACGCTGCGCAGCCTCGAACTGATCGGCGCGACCGGGGACACGGGCTCGTTCAGTCTCAGCTTCAAGATGCAGAAGCACGAAGGGGCTTGGTACGTCCAGGACTTCGACCTCAAGTTCTGAGCCGTGCACGGGGGACTACCGGGTTAGTGCGAGCAGTGCGTCGATCGCCGGCGCCGGACCGCCGTTCCTGAGGTGCGCGACGGCGAACATCGGTGCGATCACCCGGCTCCAGGCGTACAACCGGTCCCCGTCGAGCCCGCACGCGGTCGCCACCCGGTGACATCGGGTGGCGACCTCCTCGTGCCCGGCACCGGACACCACGTAGTCGACGGCGTCGAAGCACGGATCACCCAGGCACGCCTTCGGATCGATCGCGACCAGACCCCGTGACGGACCGCCGTCGAGGGCGTTGCCGAGGTGCAGATCGCCGTGCAGCAGCACGATCCTGCCCTGGGTGTCCAGCAGCGCCTCGCAGCGCCGGATCGCCCGCTGCCACGTGCGGCGGTCGATCCGCGCGCCGACGACCGGCTCGGAAAGCCGTCGGCCGATCCGGGCGAAGGCCTCGTCGCACCGGCCGCGCAGGTCCCGCGGCCAGTGCGGGGGCGGCGGCACGGCGTGCAGCGCGGCGAGCAGTTCTCCCCACCGGTGCGGCAACGACTCCGCGGGCAGGTCCCCGGCTTCGGTGCCGGGCCGGATCTCTTCCAGCACCATCGCGCCGGCTTCGGCGTCAACGGCCAGCAGGGCCGGCACCCGGCCCGAAGGCGCGAACACGCGCAGCATCTCAGCCTGTGCGCTCACCAGGGCGCGATCCGGGCTGAGCTTGAGCACCGCCGGCGTTCCGTCTCGCCGGCGACAGCGCAGGACGAGAGACGAGGCCCCGCTCGCGAAGAGCTCACCGAGCACGACTCCCCACCGGGAGGCGAGCCGCGCGGCGAGGGCGGGAACCTCGGCGAGCCACGTCTCGGTCCCGGGCCCGAACCGATCCACCACCGGCGCGCCGGCTTCTTCGATGTCCATCCCGGCAGTCTGCCGTGCTCAGGCCACCTGGAAGACGCGTCCTTCGCTTTCCCACGTGGACCTGCTGCCCGGGTGGTCGAGATCCACGGTGTCCCCCTTGAGGAAACCGAGGGGCGGCGGCGTGAAAGGACCGTGCGACAGGACCCCGGTGTACTTCCCCTTCGTGCCGTCGTTCCACGTGATCACGATTTCGAAGTTCGGTCCCCGAACGGAACCGACCGCCGTCAGGCTCTGCACCGATCCGCCGGAGTGCGAGGCGGACGCGCTCAGCCGGTCCTGGTCCTGGCTGATGTCCACCAGGACCCGGAACCCGTTGCGCTGCACCATTTCCCAGCGACCACCGACTTGCAGGAACGGTCCCATGACTACCTTCTTCCCGATCGGGCGCTCAGGTCACCGGACGATCCGGACCTGGCCTTGCGTGCCGTCCACCGTGACGACCTGGCCGTCGTGCAGCCGCGTGGTGGCGTCGCCGGTGGCCACGACGGCCGGCACGGCGTACTCCCGCGCGATGATCGCCGGGTGGGACAGGGTTCCGCCGGCGTCGGTGACCAGCGCGCCGACGCTCGGGAACACCACCGACCAGACCGGCGAGGTCATCGGGCACACCAGCACTTCGCCGGCGCACAGCCGGCCGAGCCCGGTCTCGTCGTGGATCACGCGGACCACGCCCGTGTAGCTGCCGGGTGACGCGGCGATCCCGCGCACCACCGCCTCGTCGGTGCCCGGCTCCGGCGCGGGGGCGAGGATCAGGTCGAGGGTCCAGAGGAAGGCCTCGTTGGCGAACCGCGCTTCCGGGGGCAGGGAGGCCGGCGACGGCGGCGGTGGGGGAGGGGTGCCGTAGCTCGCGGGACCGGGGTGGGCCATGGCCCGGATCCGCTCGCCGGCCCGGCGCGCGGCCGGCGCGTGCCGGTCTTCGCCGAGCCGCAACGCCGTCAGCAGCTCGGTCGGGCACAGGTGGAAGGCGGCCGCGGGCTCGGGGAGCAGGCCGCGGCGCGTCAGCCGGTCGCCGACCTCCACGACGGCGCGGCGCACCAGCGCACCCGGGCCGCTGATCGTGTGGAACTCGTTGTCCTCGCGCACCGGGTACGCCGTGAGGGCGCGGGTCAGGGCGGTTTCGAACCGCTCCCGGGCGGCGACGTCCCGGCCGGCGAGCGCGGCCCGTGCTTCGGCGGCGGCCGCGGCCCGCCGCCCGGCCAGCTCCTCGTCCCGCGCCCGCGGGTCGTAGCCGGCGGCCAGCTGGTGGCGCAGCAGCGCGAGAACCAGGTCGGGCCGCTCGTCGACGGCGGGCTCGGCGAATTCGTAGCTCAGCGTGCGGCAGCAGTACCGGCGCAGGTAATCGGCGAACCGCGCGGCGAAGCCCGGATCTTCGGCGAGGACGTCCGCCGCCGGGTCCTCGACGAGCCGGCGCAGCCGGGGATCGGCGGCGACGTGGGCGGCCAGCTCCGCCAGGGCGCGGGCCGGCTCGGTGGAGCGCACCGAGGTGCCGGCGACCAGCCGCAGCCACGCCCGGTCGTCCCAGCCGAGCAGCTCGCGACAGGCGAGCGCGAGCTCGCGCAGCACCATCGCCAGCGCCAGGTGGAGCCGGAAGTGGATCGACAGGCCGCAGCCGAACAGCCGCAGCGTCGACTCGGCGTGCCGCGCGAGCGCGTCGTCGTCGAGGAGGCCGAGGTCGATGTCCCGCAGGGTGGCGACGCAGGACTCGAGGCGGGGGCGCCACTCACCGGTCCACCGGTCGACGTGGCGCATCGGGACGTCGGCCCGGATCGCCGCGACGCACTCGCGCACGCGCCGCCGCAGCACCGGTATCAGCCGGAAGGCGAGCGGCACGGCCCAGTCCGGCAACCGGATCGGCTCCCGGCCACCGAGCGGGACGATCCGCAGGTACTCCAGGCCGCCGATGTCGCGCAGGTCCGCCCCCTCGATGAGCAGGCCCAGCTCGCCGACCGCGTCCCGGACCGCCGGCATCCGCGGCTGGTAGGCCGCGCGGGTCAGCCTCGTCCACGGCAGCGGCGCGTGGCTGCTCTCCCGGGTCCAGTAGCCGGGCGGTACTTCGACCGGCAGCGGCGCCGGAGCGGCGGGCAGGGCGGTCACCGGTCGCGACTGCAGGAGTACCACTTCGCCGTCCGCGACCGCCCACTCGACGTCCTGGGGCGCGCCGCGCCACCGCGCGGCCGTGCGGGCGAGTTCGGCGACGGCGAGCGCCGAGCCGGGATCGAGCGCGGCTTCGGCCCCGCGCTCGCGGTGGGCCCGGCCGCCGCGGACCGTCCACCGCTCCGGCGTCACCTCGCCCGAGACCATCCGGTCGGCCAGGCCGGGGACGGCGTCGAGCACGACGACGTCCCGTTCGCCGGTGACCGGATCCGCCGTGAACGCCACTCCCGCGGCGGCCGCGGCCACCATCGGCTGCACCAGAACCGCCATGGCCGGCCCTTCGCCCACCCCCCTCGAGTAGGCGACGACCCGGTCGCCGAAAGCGGACGTCCAGCAGCGCAGCACGGCCGCCCGCAGCGCTTCCGTGCCCCGCACGGACAGCACCGTGCAGTACTGCCCCGCGTAGGAAGCACCGGCCAGGTCTTCGTCGACGGCGGAGGAGCGGACGGCGAGCGCGACGTCGCCCCACGGCCGGACCGCCTCGACGAGCGCGGCGAGCACGTCGCCGGGCAGGGCGAGCCGGGCGGCCGGCGGCTCGCGCGCCGCGGCCACCGACCGCGCGAACACCCCGGCCGGAATCACCACGCCCGGGGGCACCGGCATTCCGTGCGCCGCCAGCGCCGCGAGCGTGGCGGCCTTGGTGCCGGCGACGCGGCGGTCGGTGGCCTGCGGCAGGGGGAGCAGAACGGCCTGGGACGTCGTCATCGGGGGCTCCTCGAATCGGGTGACCCACCGTCGCCGACCACGCCGGTAGCGCGACATCGGCCGGACTACGTATTTCCGGGCAGCCGCTCGAGTACGTAGCGGGTGAGCGCCGTGCGGGAGCCGAGGCCGAGCCGGCCGTAGATGTTCTGCAGGTGGGTGGTGACCGTCCGCTTGCTGATGAACAGCCGGCCGGCGACCTCCGCGTTGGACAGGCCCTGCGCGACGAGCCGGGCGACCTGTTCTTCGCGTTCGCTCAGCTCACTCGGCCTGGCCCGGGCGGGCCGGGACACCGGGGGCCGCCCCAGCCGGCGCAGCAGCTGCCTCGCCCGGTCCGCCTGCGGCCGCGCGCGCAGCCCGTCGAGCACCTCGACGCACCGCGTGAGGTCGGCGGCGGATCCGGCCTGGTCGGGTTGTAGCTCCACACGGTCCAACCGGGCGAGCACCTCGTCGTAGACCATTCCCGCGGCGGCGAAGCGGTCGACGGCCGCGTCGAGCGACGCCGGGTCGCGGGTGATCCGGCCCCGCAGCCACCGGGCGAGCGCGGCCGGGTACCGCACCTCGTCGCCCAGCGCCTCGAGCCGGTCCGCCGCCGTTTGCGCGGTCGCGACGTCTCCGGCGTCCAGCGCGGCGTGCCCGAGCGTGGCCAGCGCGACCGGCAGGAGCGCGGGCCGGCTCGCGACCAGCGCGGCGGCCGGGCCCAGCGCGGCCGCCGCGCCGTCGCGACCGAAGACGACCTCCACGCTCACCTGGCCGAGGACGCTGGCCACCCGCCGGTCGACGTCCGGCCAGTGCCCGTAGCCCGCCCGGGCCTCGGCGATCCGGCTTTCGGCGTCGTCGAACCGGCCTCGGCGGGTGAGCAGCATGCCCTGCAGCGCGAGCCCGAACGCCGCGCCACGGGCCATGCCGACCCGCTGCGCCAGCTCCACGACGTCGAAGGAGCGGGCCATCGCGTCGTCCCAGCGGCCGCCGAACAGGTCCGCGAAGCCGAGCAGCAGCAGGGGGACGACCTCGAGCGTCGGCACGCCGGCCCGGCGGGCCCCGGCCAGCGCCTTGGTCGCGTGGGCCCGGGCCAGCGCGAGGTCACCGCCGTTGAGCAGGAGCATGAAGACCGACCGGGTGGCCAGCTCCGTCAGCACCGGGTCGCGCAGCTCGTCGGTCTTGCGCACCACGGCATCGACCCCGGCCAGGCCGGTCCGGAAATCGCCGCCGGTGAACGCCGACGCGACCCGGTGGACGTCCGCGCTCACCCGATCACGCCTCGACCCCGTCACCTCGACGAGGCGATCCAGCTCGCCGATCAGCCGCCGCTCGGCGGCGGTGTCGCCACGGCGTCCGGCGGCCCGCACGCGGGCCTCGGTGACGGTCAGGTGCTCGGGGCCGGGCGGCACGCCGGCGAGTGCGTCGGCGGCCAGCGCCAGGTGCGCCTCGGCGGCGTCGACGTGACCGCGTTCCCACTCCGCCATGGCGGCGTTCGCCAGGCACCGCGCCCGGGTCCGGACGTCGTCACCGGCGAGGTCGGCCGCGGCCAGCCACGCGGTCCGGGCGTCCTCCGGCCGGCCGGCGAGCTGGCTGGCCCCGGCGAGCAGCCGCGTCAGTTCGCCGAGCACCTCGGTGCGGCCGAGGCGGGTCGCCGCGGTGAGGGCGGCGCGGGCGTTCGCCGCCGCCTCGTCACCGCGGTTCTCCGCGATCGCTTCGCGGGCCGCGCGATCCAGGATGTCGAAGGCCTGCGCCGGCGCCAGTGCCTCGCCGGCGGCACGCACGTGGAACGCCAGTGCGCGCAGGTAACCGGGAGCGGTGCGCAGCACGGCACGGGCGGCCGCCGCGTGCCGCTCGCCGCGGGCGGCCGCGGGCAGCAGGTCGTAGGCCACCTCGCTGAGCAACGGGTGCGCGACCCGGTACACCACCGCGCCGTCCAGCACCTGCTCGTCGGCCAGGTGCGCGGCCCGCAGCCGGGCGATCCCGCCGGGCAGCAGGGCGTCGTCGGCGACGACCTCGCGCAGCAGCGCGTGGGTGACCTGCCCGCCGAACACGGCCAGGACGTCGAGCACCGGCCGGGCGGCGGCCGGCAGGCTTTCGATGCGCCCGCGCAGCAGATCGCCGACCACGCGGGGCAGGGGAGCGAGGTCGCCGGCGCCGAGCACCCACCGCTCGCCGGAGCGCACCAGCGCGCCGCTGTCGACCAGGGCGCCGACGAGTTCCTTGACGAACAGCGGGACCCCGCCGGCCCGGCCGGTCAGCGCTCGCAGCAGCGCGGCGGGAGGCTCGTCACCCAGCAGCGCCCGGACCAGCGAGCCGACCGCGTCCTGGCCCAGTGGCCGCAGGACGATCTCGGTCAGCACGTCGCCGCGCCGCAACGCGGTGAACAGCTCCTGGACCTCCCGCCGCGGCTCACCGGTGCGGCAGGCGAAGACGAACAGGACCGGGCGGTCGGCCACCCCGCGGACCAGGTAGTGGAAGACGGCGAGGGATTCGGAGTCGGCCCACTGCAGGTCGTCGATCAGCACGGCCAGCGGCCCCCGCCGGCTCGCCCGGCGCACCAGGCCGCACACCGCCTCGAACAGCCGGGTGCGCTCCAGCCCCGCGTCGCCGAGCGGACCGGGGCGGGCAACGGGAAGACCGTCGAACAGCCGGGCCAGGTCGCCCAAGCCGTCGACGAGCGCGGCGACGTCGGCCGTGGGCCCGTGCACCAGCGGCCGCAGGGCTTCCACCACCACGGCGTAGGACAGGTCGCGCTGCAGCGGCGCCCCGCCGGCGCACAGCCCGGTGAAGCCGTCCGCGCACGCCCACCGCAGCGCGGCCGTGGCCAGCCGCGACTTCCCGATCCCGGCCTCGCCCTCGACGACCGCCACCGCGGCCCCGCCGGTCCGGACGCGGCCGAAGCACTCGACGAGCCGGCGCAGTTCCCGATCCCGGCCGACCAGCGGAACGTCCGCGTGCACGGTGACGGCCACGGCGATTCGCCTCCGCTCGGAGTTCCGGGCGGGTAACACGATCACACACCGGCCCGGCGATGCGGTGGATCGTCACCGCGATTCCCCTGGTTGGCCGAAGATCGCGCGACCGTCAGACGGTGAGGACGACCTTGCCCCGGAGGTGCCCGCGTTCGATCAGCCGGTGGGCGTCGGCGATGCGTTCGAACGGGAAGGTCTCCTGGACGTGCACCCGGAGCCTGCCCTGGTCGACGAGGTCGGCGAGTCCGCGCAGGGCGACCGGATCGGGGTCGACGGCGATGCCGCTGAAGCGCCGGCCGGCCGCCTCGAACCGGGCGGCGAGTTCCGTGTCCTCCTCGGCGACCGCCGTCACCAGGTGACCCCCGGGGCGGAGCACGCCGAGCGAGCGTCCGGCGGTGTCGCCGCCGAGCGTGTCGAGCACGACGTCGATGTCGCCGGTCGCCTCGGTGAAGTCGGCCGCGGTGTAGTCGATCACCTCGTCGGCGCCGAGTCCCTCGACGAACTCCCGCTTGTCCGTGCCGGCGGTCGTGATCACGTGCGCGCCCAACGCTTTCGCGAGCTGGATCGCGAGGTGGCCGACGCCACCGCCACCGCCGTGGACGAGGACGCGGTCGCCCTCGGTCACGCCGCCGAGGTCGACGAGGCCCTGCCACGCCGTCAGCCCGGCGACCGGCAACGCCGCCGCCTCGACGTGCGAGAGCGACGCCGGCTTGCGCGTCAGGTGCAAGGCCGGCGCGGCCACGAACTCGGCGTACGCGTTGGCCGCCCGCGGGAACAGCGGCATCCCGAACACCTCGTCGCCGGGCCGGAACCGCCACGTCTGGGGCGCGTCTTCGACCACGCCGCTGATGTCCCAGCCGAGGATGAACGGCGGCGGCCCGAGCAGCGGGAATTCGCCGGCGCGCAGGCGCGGTTCCAGGGGGTTCAGCCCGATGGCCTCGACCCGGACGAGGACCTCGGTCGGCAGGACCCGGGGCGTGGGCGCGTCCACGATGGTCAGGACCTCCGGGCCCCCGACGGTGTGCTGGGTGATGGTTCGCATGACTCCGACGATGGAGGCGAAACCGCACCCGTACCACCGGTGTCACGCCAGGAAATGCCGGTTACCCGCCATGCCCGGGGGGACTCGTGAACGCGGGCTACGGTGGAGATCGTGATCGAACTCGTCTCCGAGCCGGTGTCCTCGACCGAGGATTCGGCGGCCTGCGAGCCCTTGGCCCACGGCGAAGGAATAGCCCCGCACTTCCACGACTTCGGTCAGCTCAGGTACGCCGCCTCCGGAGCGCTGGTCACCACGACCGATGCCGGCACGTGGGTGGCGCCGGCGAACCGCATCACGTGGGTGCCGCCGTTTTCCGTGCACAGCAGCCGTTCCCACGGCGAGACCGACGTCCGGCTGCTCCGGGTTCCGGCCGCGCTGGCGGAGCGGCTGCCGGCGGAGCCCTCGGTGTTCGTGGCCAGTCCGCTGATGCGCGAGGCGTACCTGGCGAAGATGAGCGAACCGGCCGACAGCCCCCGCGGGCGGCTGCTGCTCGAGGTCGTCATCTCGGAACTCGCCCGCGTCCCGCGGGAACCGCTGCGCCTCCCGGAGCCGGGGGACCGCCGCCTCAAGGCCGTCACCGACCTGCTGCACGCCGACCCGGCCAGCCCGGCGACGCTGGCGGAGCTGGGGCACCGGACCGGTTCGAGTGAACGCACCCTCAGCCGGCTGTTCGGCAGCGAGCTGTCGATGAGCTTTCACCAGTGGCGCACGCTGTTGCGCGTGCAGCGGGCGCTGCTCGAGCTCGGCCGGGGCACCTCGGTCACCGACACGGCGATCCGGCTGGGCTGGGCGAACCCGAGCAGCTTCATCGAAGCGTTCACCGACCTCGTCGGCCAGACACCCGGCCGCTACCGCGCCGCTCGGTCAGGGGGATTCCGGTACCAAGGCGGGTAGCGCGTCGAGGCTGTGGCGCACGGCTTCGGCGCCGTAGGCGAACATCTGCCGCTCGTAGTCACCGACCGCGCCGAGCAGGTCCTGACGACCCTCGGCGGCCTCGGTCAGGCAGCGGCGCAGCAGATCGGCGTCGCGCAGGGCTGTGTTCGCGCCGTTGCCGCCGGTCGGGGAGGTGGCGTGGATCGCGTCGCCGAGGAGCGTGACCGGACCCGGCGCCCAGCGCTCGCGGGGCTCGACCACGCGGATGCTCAGGAGGGTGCTGTTGTCCGGGTCGGCCTGGGCGACGAGCGCCCGCAGGTCGGGGTGCCAGCCCCGCATCCGGGACAGCGCGGCCTCCTGCGGGGTCGAAGCGCCGGGCGAGCCGTCGGGCGGGAGGATCATGGCCCAGCGCACGTAGTCGCGGACATCGGGGAGCGTCACTTCGGGGGCCAGTTCCTCGGCCGCTTCCTTCGGCGGGACGCGGAACCGCATCGCCCCGAGCAGCAGGCTCACCCCGTCCCCGGCGATCTTCCCGCCGTACGCGGGGGACAGCCCGGCGAACTCCCCGGTCAACGGGGTGCGGCCGATGACGAACCGGACGCCGGTGTCGGCCGGGGTGGTCCGCGGCGACAGCACCGAGCGGACCGCGGAGCCGACCCCGTCCGCCCCGACGAGCAGATCGGCGGTGGCCGGGCCGCGGTGCGCGAACCGGGCTTCGACCTGGCCGTCGTCCAGCACGTCGTAGCCGGTCAGCGCGGCGCCGGTGTGCACGTTCAGGCCGGTCAGCAGCAGGTGCCGGAGCACGTGCCGGTCGACCACGAGCCCGCTCCTGGCCGGGCCGAGCTCGCCGATCCGGGTGAGCTGTGGATCCAGGACCAGCCGCTCGACGGAGGTGTCGTCGACGATCGCGTCCAGCAGCGGGTGCCAGCGCGAGGGCAGACAGGCGCGCAGTGCCGCGAACCCCGCCGGGTTCAGGACGAGCCGGTAGCCCTGGAACCGCGCGGTGATCGCCGGGTCCCGCTCGTACACGTCGGCCTCGATCCCGGCGCCACGCAGGCCCTGGGCCAGGCACAGACCTCCCAGGCCGGCTCCGGCGATCGAGACTCGCACCGCGTACCTCCAGGCTTTCGAACTTAGTTCGGTCGTGACGAACTAAGTTCTACGGGACGAACTTAGTTCGTGTCAAGCTATAGTGACCGGCGTGCCTTCCGATCCCCGACAGCGCCGAGCAGCCCGTCACGCCGGCGAGTCGTCGCCCCCGCGCAAGCAACCCATCACCGTCGACCGGATCACCGACGCCGCGCTTCAGGTGGTGGCCACCGAGGGCTACGAGGCGTTGACCATCCGCCGGATCGCCGCGGTGCTCGGCGCCGGGCCGTCGTCGCTGTACGCGCACATCCTCAACAAGGAGGACATCGACGATCTCCTGGTCGGCCGGCTCTGCTCCGAGATCGTGCTGCCCGAACCGGACGAGACCAGGTGGCGCAAGCAGATCCTCGACGTCTACACGCAGATCCGGGACCAGTACCTGAGGTATCCCGGAGTCTCCCGTGCGGCGCTGGGGACGGTTCCCGCCAACCTCGACGCGCTGCGGGTGCGTGAAGGACTTTTGGCGATCCTGCTCGCCGGGGGAATCGAACCGCGGACCGCCGCCTGGGCCCTCGACGCCCTGTCCCTTTACGTCAGTGCCTACGCGCTGGAACAGTCGCTGGTCCAGCAGCGGCGGAAACAGCCCGATCAGGAATGGGTCGTCAGCCGAGACGAGCTGCTCCGCCGTTTCTCCGCGCTGCCTGCTGACGAGTTCCCGCAGACCCGGCGCTATGCCGCCGAGTTGACGTCCGGCACCGGACACGACCGGTTCGAGTTCGCCCTCGGCCTGATCATGGACAGCCTCGAGAATTGAGACATCCATCCCGTTGCGGGATGCGGCGCTTCATGGCCTGTGCGGGCGGAGTTGGCCCGCTGTCGGGCTGTGACCTGCGGCGGTCGTCGTCGAGGGCGGAAGCTCACCGCTCATTCGGTTTCCTCGTTGCGCGAAAGGGAATTTTATGGCTCCCGCAGGGGGTGGATAGCTTCCGATTCATGGAATGGAGCTTTCAATCAGCCGAAGAACTCGTCGCCGCATTACGCGCCGGTGAGGTGACATCCGGTGAACTGACCGACGAGGCGATCGCCCGGATCGAACGCGACGACGACGTGGTCAACGCGATCTGCGTGCCGGACTTCGACCGTGCGCGGGCCGCCGCACAGAATGCCGACCAAGCACGCGCCCGTGGTGAGGACCGGCCGCTGCTCGGCGTTCCGGTGACGGTCAAGGAGTCCTACGACGTCGCCGGGCTGCCCACGACGTGGGGCATGCCGGCGCACCGGGACTTCAGGCCGGCGGAGGACGCGGTCCAGGTGTCGCGGCTCAAGGCCGCGGGCGCGGTGGTGCTCGGCAAGACGAATGTGCCATTGGGGCTGCAGGACATCCAGAGTTTCAACGAGATCTACGGCACCACCACCAACCCGTGGGATCCCGCTCGCACGTCGGGCGGGTCCTCGGGCGGGTCGGCGGCGGCCCTGGCGTCCGGGTTCGGCGCGCTGTCCATCGGTTCCGACATCGCGGGTTCGCTGCGCACGCCGGCGCATTTCTGCGGCGTCTACGCGCACAAGCCGACGCTCGGGCTGGCGGCGAGCCGCGGCATGGTCGCGCCGTCCGAGCCGGCGTTGCCGGTCGAGCTGGACCTGGCCGTGGTCGGGCCGATGGCGCGCACCGCCCGCGATCTCACGCTGCTGCTCGACGTCATGGCCGGACCGGACCCGCTGACGTTCGGCGTGGCGCACCGGCTGGCACTGCCGCCCGCGCGCCACGAGCGGCTCCGCGACTTCCGGGTCCTGGTCCTCGACGAGCATCCGCTCCTGCCGACCGGGTCCGCCGTGCGGGCGGGCGTGGACCGGGTGGCGGCCGCGCTCGCCGACGGCGGCGCCCGCGTCGAACGGCACAGTCCGCTGCTGCCGGACCTGACCGAGACGGCGACGCTCTACATGCAGTTGCTGATTTCGGGCTCGGTAGCGCGGTTTCCCCTCGATGCGTCCGAGCTGCGGATCCGCGCGGACGACCGGAGCCTCGACGCCGTACGGCTGCGCGCGCTGCAGTTCAGCCACCGCGACTGGCTGGAGGCGAACAGCCACCGCGAGCGCCACCGCCAAGGCTGGCGGCGGCTGTTCGCCGAGTTCGACGCGGTGGTGTGCCCGATCACGCCGACGCCCGCCTTCCCGCACGACCACCACCCGAACCCCCTGGAACGGCACATCGACATAGATGGCACCGAGTACCCGTACTTCGACCAGCTCGTCTGGGCGGGGTTGGCCACCATGCCCGGCCTGCCCGCCACGGCGGCACCCGCGGGCCGGTCTCCCGAGGGCCTGCCGGTCGGAGTGCAGCTGATCGGCCCGGCGTTCGAGGACCGCACGCCGCTCAGGCTGGCCGAACTGCTGGAGCAGAAAATCGGCAGCTTCCAGGCACCGAAGTAGGCCCGTCTGGCCGGGCGTTTTACTCGACGGTCGGGCCGATTCGGAGGACGATCTTGCCCCCGGGCCGCTGCGACTGGCTCAATTCGATGGCCTCACGCCAGTCGGCGAGCGGAATGAGGCGGGCGATGGGGATGCCGAAGCGACCCTCGGCGGCGAGCTGCGCGCACTCCCCGACGACCTCGTAGCGGTGGCCGAGCGGTCCTTCGGTGAACGCGTCGCGAGCGCCGAGTTCCCGGGCGGCGGCGAGGTTGCTGATGGTCAGGACGTGCCGGGGGTCGGTGACCGTGCGGACGAGTTCGGGGATCGTGGCTTCGTCGGGTGGTGAGACGTCGAGGACGGCGTCGACGGGCCCGCTCGCCAGTTCGCGTATCCGTTCCGCCATGCCCTCGCCGTAGGCGGTGACCTCGGCTCCGGTGGCACGCAGGGCCTCGGCGTGGGTGGGGCCCGCGGTGGTGATCACCCGCGCGCCGGCTCTGCGGGCGAGTTGCACGGCGGCGAAGCCGGTGGTGGCGCCGCCTCCGCTGACGAGCAGCGTCGTGCCGGCGGTGATGCCGAGCAGGTCCAGGCCGAGCTGGGCGGTGTCCACGGCCATGGGCAGCGCGACGGCGGCAGCCGGTTCGAGTGCGGGTGGCCGCGGGAACCAGCTGTCGAGCACCGCGTGGTCGGAGGCGCCTGCGGTCGGCCCGGTGAACGGGGCGGGACCGAACACCGCGTCCCCGAGCCGGACACCGGTCACGTCCTCGCCGACTGCGTCGACCGTGCCGGCGACCTCGAGCCCGACCCCGCGGGGCAGCTCGCCGGGGTAGAGACCCCGGCACAGGGCCAAGTCGGCGGGGTTGATCGTGCAGACCTCGACGGCGATCCGGACCTGTCCGGGGGCCGGTTGTGGCGGTTCGGCGTCCTCGAGCCGCAGGACGTCGAGGGGTTCACCGGTGTGGTGGAAACGCAGGGTGCGCATGGCGATCTCCTGGCTGCGAGCCGGGGCAATGACAGCAGATGCTGTCGTCACTCGACGGTAGCACAGTGATGACAGCATCTGCTGTCGCTATGCTGGGACCATGGCTCGCTGGGAAGGCAACACCCGAGAGCGGCTCGAGCGCGCCGCGTTGGAGCTGTTCCGTGATCAGGGCTACGACCGCACGACGGTCGCGCAGATCACCAAGCACGCCGGGCTCACCGAGCGATCGTTCTACCGCTGGTTCACCGACAAGCGGGAGGTGCTGTTCGCCGGAGACGAGCTGCAGGCCTGCCTGGAAGCGGGCATCGAAGGGGTGCCCGCCGGAACCGGCGCGCTGGCGACGTTGATGGCCGCGTTCACCGCCGTACCCGAAGTGCTGCGTCCGCGCGAACTGCTGATCGAGCTGCGCGCCGTCATCGCGGCCAACCCGCCGTTGCGGGAACGCAGCCTGATCAAGGAAGCGATGCTGTCCGAGGTGACGACCGCCGCGCTGCGCCGCCGTGGCCACGACGACCAAACCGCGCGGCTGGCCACGGCTCTCGGCATGGCGATCCTGGGGTCGGCGACCAGGCGATGGGTGCTCGGCGAACAGGCCGACTTCGCCGCGCTGCTGGCCGACAGCGCAGCGGACCTGCTTGCCGTCGCCGCCGACCTGCCACCCGCCCCAACAGCCACGCGCCGGGCGAAACGAGGTAGCCGGAGCGGGGCGGCATCACCCTGATCGGACGCCCGCTCATTGGAACGTGAGTGCATCTCGGCAACAGTGGGATCAGTGCGGGGGAATCCCTTTGCTCGGTGTGATGCAGGCTGTTCCAGCGTCACGGCCGGGTATTGCGCCGACGCCCGACAAAAGGAACGAACCTGGCGATGCGTTCCGCGTGTCCACCTTCCGGCCACCACGTCGTGACCGCAGCGCCGGCTGTGCAGAGTGGACTCTCGCGTGGTGTACATCACGCGGCTGAACAATTCGGCTGTCGGCGCGTCGTAGGAAGGGCCCGGCTCCCCTCGAAAGCGAAAGCGCGCCAAAGAAAGGTCGCTCGGCCATGAACGACGAGCTTCACCCCGCGAACCACCGTGCCCGGTACTCCCTGGCGATCGCCGCACCGGACGAAGTCCGCGAAGTCCAGCTGCTGCGCCGGCACGTCTTCACCGCGGAGTTCGGCTCTCAGCTGCCCACCCTGGTCGATGAGCTCGACGCCGACGAGTTCGACGAGCACTGCGACCACTTGGTCGTGCGCGAAAATTCGAGCCGGGCAATCGTCGCGACATACCGCATGATGACACCAGGGTGCGCGAGCATAGTGGGGAGCCGGTTCGGGGATCGCGTTTTCGACCTCGGGTCGCTGCGCCACATCGCTGCCGACCTGGTGGAAACCGGTCGCTCGTGCGTTCATCCGGACCATCGCAACGGCGCAGTCATCTCTCTGATCTGGGGCGGCATCGGCCAGTACCTGAGCAAAACCGGGTACCGTCACCTGGGTGGTTCCGCTTGGGTGTCCCTGGAGGACAACGGGGACGCCGCCGCCGGAATCTGGGAAGCCGTCCGGGACAAGTATCTCGCTCCGCGAGAGTTCCGCGTCGTTCCCCGCGTCCCACTGCTGAGCGGTAATGCCGAGCCAGGCAAGCGTGTTGTCGTACCCCCGTTGCTCCGGGGCTACTTGAGGCTGGGCAGCTGGATCTGCGGAGAACCGGCGTATGATCCGGACGCCAAGGTGGCCTCCTTCTACGTGCTGCTTTCTCTCGAACACATGAATGCGCGATACCGTCGGCATTTTTTCGAAAATCCCGGTCTGGTGCGTGACCACTGACCCGGCTACCACCCTCGGCCGCTGGAGCGCTGCGGCACGTCCATATTGCTCCGTTTAGGTGATGTCGGCGAAAAGAAGTGTCACTAGGCGCGCCTGGTACGACCAATCAGAGGGGGAGACGAGGAGAATCGAAATGTCTGACCCCGGGCGCGACGCGACCGTCGGCAATGCAAGCAGTTCTCAGCAGTGGGTTCCGCGACCTCCGCTGCGGCAAGCCCGCGGTGGGTTGGAGGTCGTCACGATCGACGGGAAAATACTCGCAATCGGAGGATTCAAAGGGGAGGATGTATTCCCCGACGTGGAGGTCCGGCGCACGATGGGCCACGGGTCGTGGAGCAATCTGCATCCGATGAAAGTCGGCCGGGCCAACTTCGCTGCCGCAGTCGTGCGTGGGCGTGTCTACGCGGTCGGTGGGATTGATGTCCACAGTAATGGTCGCGATGTCGTCGAAGTGTTCGACATGGCAAAAAACCACTGGGCGACGAGCGTGCCTCTTCCGCTGCCGAGGGATAGTGCGGGAGCGGCGGAATTGCACGGCTTGCTTTACGTGGCGGGCGGTTCGGTCACGCTCGGCGATAACAAATTCGAGACCACCGATTCGGTGCTCGTCTTCAACCCGGACGACGGGTCGTGGCGTCCTGTTGCGCCTTTGCGCGTCCCCCGTCAGAAACTTCGTGTCGTGACGTCGGGCCGTCATCTGTACGCCATCGGGGGGCAGGCGCCCACGGGGGAGACAGTGACCACGGTTGAACGCTACGACCCGGAATCCGGAAGCTGGACGACCATGAACCCGATGCATGAATCCCGTGCACTTTTCGGTGTTGTGCAGACCACCGTCGGGCATCGGCGCCTCCTGGTTGTGGTCGGCGGAAGCGAAGTCGGTGTTGGAGAAACCACCAGCGTTGCGCGACGCACAACCGAAGTCTTCGACATCGAAAGCGGTAGTTGGAGACTCCTCGGCGTGCTCCTTCCGACAAAGCGTGGCTCGAACGAGTGCGCTGTGGAGGAAGGCGGGAGCATTGTCACCATCGGCGGCGTCACCAGTCTTGACGGAAAGCCGAAGTTCCTGTCGGATGTCGACGCACTGCATCTAACGCCTCACCATTGGCCCGGCCGATGATGTCGTTCCTGGGTGGGCGGAACCGTGAAGGCTGCGTTTCGCCTGTGGGGTGTGGAAAAGTGGACAGCGCCGCTTCGACTTGGCAGTGTTGAGCCTCTCCGGCGTCAGGGTGTCGGGCTGGCAGCCGCCGCCGAACTCCTCCGGTCACGTCGGGGACGCTGGGCCATCGCCTTCCTCGAGGAGAACGCACCGGCAGCACGTTTCTGGCGGCAGGTGGCGACCGAGGTCGTCGGTGAGCGCTGGACTCAGGAACTTCGCCGCCATCCGGACGGTGTTCATACCTTTACTTTCCTCCATGCCGATGTCGACCAGGACGGGCGCGTCCTGCACTGACCGCATCCGCCGATGCCGGCCGCACGCTCGTCGGCGGGACCGGACGCAAGCGAGCGATCAGGACGGCTCGTCCGCGAGCTGTTCGCGAAGACAGGATGCCGCCGTCACGGCCGTGGGCGCTGTTTGACCCCGGCCGCAAGCAAGTCGACCACTTCGGCGATCCGGGCCGCGCGGAGGTCCGGGCGGCGGGTCGTTGCCTCGATCCAGCGGAGGTAGGCCTTGCGGTAGAACTGCGCCAGCGTGTCGAAGAATGCCGCGGCGGCGGGGTTGTCGGCCAGTGCCGCGGCGATGTCGTCGGCCAGGTCTTCGCGTTGGGGACCTTCCGGGGCCAGCTCGACGGTCACCTCGTCACCGATCGTCACGCCGGTGTCGCGCAGCCACATCGGCGTGACCGTCAACAGCCATTCGCTGTCGGCCCGCGACAGCCTCCCGCGGACCCGCCTGCCCTCGATCGCGCCGCCCACGGGATGGTCGGCCTTGGCGCCCCACTTCTCGTCCGGGTCGAACGGCACGGCGATGACCGCGCGGCCGCGCGGACCGGCGGCGATCACGGCGCGGAACTGCTGCGGGCTCACGTCCGCGATCGTCGCACGGTTTCCGTGGTCGTAGAAGGGCACCCGCGACTCCGGCGCCCTTGCTCACCGCGGCTCGCCGAACCAATGCCCGAGCGCCGGTTCGAGGCCGGCCGGGTTGCCGGCCCAGCACACGTAACCGTCCGGCCGGATGAGCATCGGCTCCGTACCGGCGCCCTGGCCCGCGCGGTCGATGCGATCCGATCTGCCGGCGGCGACCTCGGCGAACCTGGCGGCCGGGTCGATCAGCAAGCCGCGGCCGGAACGCAGCAGCTCGTGCGACCGGACCGGGCCGAGATCCAGGTCCGGCGCGGGTAGGCCGACGAGCGGGTGGGCTTCAGCGTCCGGCATGGGATAACGAATGCCCATCCCGGACAACGTGTCGTCGAGGTGGTACTGCACGTCCCGTAGCTGCGCCAGCGCCGTGAACAGGTCCTTGACGGCCGCCGTGTCCGGGTCGCGGGTGCCCTGCTGGTCCATCAGCAGGCTCTGCGCCTGGACGTTGCGCAGCACAGCGGCCGCGACCGGATGACGCTCGCTGTGGTAGGTGTCGAGCAGGTGCTCCGGCGCCCAGCCGTGCACCGCGGCACCGAGTTTCCACCCGAGGTTGAGCGCGTCCTGGATCCCGGTGTTCATGCCCTGCGCGCCGATCGGCAGGTGGACGTGGGCGGCGTCGCCGGCCAGGAACACCCGCCCGTGCCGGTACCGCGCGGCCTGCCGGGCCGCGTTGGTGATGCGGCGCGCGTAACGCAGTTCGAGCAGCTCCACCCGCGAACCGAAGACGGCGCGCAGCCCGTCGCGGATCTCGTCCTCGGTGACCGGGACCTCTCGGGGCTTCGACCGGCCGGGCCCGCCCAGCGAGAGCCGGCGCAGCGGCCTGCCCCGCGGATCGGTGCCGAGCGGGAACATCAGCGCCCAAGCCCCGTCCTCGCTCCGGGTGTGCGTCACCGCCTGGTCGTCGCCGCTCACCCGCACGTCGGCGGCGACCACGGTCGTCGTGCCCGGTCGGCCGGGAAATTCAGCCCCCAGCAGGGACCGCACGGTGCTGCGCCCGCCGTCGGCCGCCACCAGGTAGCGGGAGCGGACGGCTCCGCCGTTCGCGAAGGTCGCGGTGACGCCGTCCTCGTCCTGGGCGAGGCCGGTCAGTTCGTGGCTGCGCCGCACGGGGATGCCTTGGGAGGCAAGGTGCTGCTCGAGAGATCCTTCGATCACCACCTGCGGGATGGACCGCCACGGGTGGCGGTGCCGGTCCCGGGTGAGCGGGAGCGTGACACCGGCGAAGTGGGCGGTGCCGGTCGGGTGATTTCCGGTGGCCAGCAACGGTTCCAGCAAGCCGCGCTGGTCGAACGCCTCCTGCGTCCGCGACTGCACGCCGCCCGCCTTCGACAGCATGCTGCGCTGCGCCAGCTTGTCGGCCACGACGACCGAGACCCCCGCCAGCCGCAGCTCGTTGGCCAGTGTCATCCCGGTCGGGCCCGCGCCGACGACGAGCACATCGGTGTCCATGAGTTCTCCCTCGGTGGTGTGTCGATCAAGACGAGAGCAACGCTCGCTTCGCCAACGCAAGTGCGCCAGAAACGAGAGCTACCGCGTCGGTATCCGACATTGACTACGCTCACAAGGGTGGAATCCGACTACGACGAGCTGGATCGCCGGCTCGTGCACGCCTTGCAGATCGACGGCCGGGCGCCGTTCAGCGCGATCGCCGAGGTCCTCGGCGTGTCGGATCGCACCATTGCCCGCCGGTACGCCCGGCTGCGGTCGGCGGGGGCGGTGCGGGTGCTCGGCGGCGTCGACCCGACCGCGCTGGGCGCGGTGCTGTGGTTCCTGCGGGTCCGTTGCGCGCCCGCCGCGTCGGTCCCGGTCGCCGAGGCGCTGGCCCGGCGCCCCGACACGTCCTGGGTGAGCATCACCTCCGGCGGCACCGAGATCACGTGCACGGTCCGCACCGAAAGCGAGGGCGACAGCGAAGCGCTGCTGCTGGCCAAACTTCCCCGCACCCCCCGCGTGGAGGGCGTGACCGCGCATTCGGTGCTGCACGCGTTCTACGGCGGCCCGGACAGCCTGGTCGCCAAACTCGGGTCGCTGGACGAGGAGCAGCGGGGGCGGCTGCGCCCGGCCCCGCTGCCGCACCGGCCGGGACCGGTGCGGCTCGACGACGGAGACCGCAAGCTCCTCGCCGCGCTGGCCACCGACGGCCGGGCCGAGCTCGAGCGGCTGGCCACGGTGACCGGCTGGTCCCCGACGACGGTCCGGCGCCGGATGACCGAACTACGCGAACGCGGGGTGCTGTACCTGGACATCGACATCGACCCGGGCCTGTTCGGTGTCGGCCCCCGAACCATGCTGTGGCTCTCGGTCGCCCCCGCGCACCTGGAAGAGACGGGCGCGGCACTGGCCGGGCATCCGGAGATCGCGTTCGCCGCCGCCACGACCGGGCCGACGAACCTGTACGCGAGCGTGGCGTGCGCGGACCAACGGGCGCTGTACCGGTACTTGACCACCCGGGTGGCGATGCTGCCCGCCATCACCCACATCGAGACCGCACCGGTGATCAGGACCGTCAAGCGGGCCGCGAACCGAACGTAGCGACTGTCCCGTTGCGGTTCAGCCGAGATCTTGAGGATGCAGGACGATGCGCCCGTGGGTCTTGCGGCCGGCCAAGGCCTGATAGGCGTCGCGCACGGCGGTGAGCGGGTACGTTGCGGCGATGGGGATGTGCAGGTCACCGGTTGCGGCGAGGGCGGCCAGTTCGGCCAGGGCCGGGAGGCCGCCGGCATCGGTGGTCCCGAGAGATTTGACGCCCTTCTCTTTCGCTCCGCGGTAGTCGACGACGGTGTCGATGCGGTCTTTCGGAACGCCGAGGTTGATGGCGAGGTCGATGTAGCCGCCACCGACGGTGTCGATGAAGGCATCGGCTCGGCCGGTCGTGGCGAGGATCCGTTCCCGTTCGCCGTCGCCGTACCGGACGGGCTGGATGCCATGGTGGCGGAGCAGGTCGAAATGTGCCTCGCTCGTCAGGCCGATCACCGTCGCTCCGGCACGGAGTGCGAGCTGGGCGGCGGTGAATCCGACGCCGCCCGATGCGCCCGAGATCACGATGGTCTCGCCCGGCCGGGGTTCAACCGCACGGATGGCACCGAGACCCGCCATCGGTGTGGTGTGGAGCGAACCCGCGACGTCCCAGGAGAGGGCTCGCGGCTTCCGCACCAGCTGGTCTGCGGGGATGGCGACGAGCTGGGCGTGGGCATCCCAGCTCTGGAGCCTGCCCAACACCGCGTCACCGACGGTGAAACCGGGCACGTCGGCGCCGACCGTCACGACTTCACCGGCGAGGTCGCGGCCCGGCGTGTACGAACTGCCGTGCAGCGCTGACAGCGCCCCGGGGTTGAGTGCACCGGCCTCGACTCGCACGACCACGTCGCCCGGACCGGCCACGGGCTCGGGGAGGTCCGCGAGGTAGATCCCGTCGATGCCCGAAAAACGGTCGTAGCGCACTGCTTTCATCATGTCTCCCAGTTCCGGATCGCGCGAGAGCTCAGGTACGGCGCAGGAGCGGTAAGAGGATGTCGTCGACGAGATGCTCGACGAAGGCGGCGTCGCACGGCTCGCCCACGACGACGATGCGATGCACGATCAGCGCCGGAGCGACCTCGGCGAAGAGTGTTGCCGCGCCGGGTGCCAGTCGCTCGGCCGCGTGGCGGACAAGTCCGTCCGTCATCGCGGTCTCGTCCCGCCGCAGGATTCGCCGCATCGCCTGGGCGAGGCGCGCGTCGGTGCGCATGCCGGCGAACACGGCCCCGAGCAGACCCACGTCCTGTTCGGAGATGCTCCGCGCGAGCCATGCCGCCACGGAATGCACGACTTCCCGGAGGCTCCCTCCCTCGGGCGGCGGGGGCTTCGGGGGTGCGCGGTGCTCGACCGCAGCGGCGACCAGCGCCGCCTTGTCGGGGTACCGGCGGTAGATCGTCGTCTTCGCTGCCCCGGAACGCCCGGCCACCGCCTCCATCGAGAGCTGCTCGTATCCCACTTCGGTCAGCAGCGCCAGGGTCGCTTCCAGAATGGCCAGGTCACGGCTGGAATCGCGCGGCCGTCCCATCACCGAGGGCTGAGTCATGCCACTGGACTTCGAAGTCGCCACCCCGCACCGCACTTCCGCTACGCTACCGTGTCGTATCGAAAGTACCTTGGGCGGATCCACCGTGCAAGCGCGTCTCCATGTGGGTCGGACTCAGCGCTGAGGTGCGGTCCGGGCCCAGCTGTTGGTGCTGAGCGAGGACCAGTTCGATCCCGGCGATGATCTGCTCCAAGCCTCCGGGCGCGTAGCCGTTGAGGACGTGCGTTTCCCGGGTGGTCGTGAAGGCGTGATCGGTGCCGCGAGGTATCCAGATCGAGTCTCCTGCCGTAGTCGTGACGTGGCGTTCCCCCAGTTGCATGTCCATCGCGCCGCTGAAGACGAAGAACCACTCGTCGACGTTGTGGACGTGCACGACGAAGCCGTCTCGGTCCGGGAAAACGGTGGTGGAATTGGGGTTCTTGCCGGGTGAGGACATCGATCTTCCTTGGGTCATTCCCGGTGGTTGCGGGCGTAGGCGTCTCGGACGGCGTCGGCCAGGTTGGTGGGCGGCCAGCCCAGCACGTGGGCCAGGTCTTGGCTGTCGGTCCGCAGGTCGCCGTGGGCGATGGAGGTGAACGGCGGCCCGCCGAGTTCGTAGGTCTGCGCGCTTTCGCTGTCCTGCGAACAAGATGACCGCGCCGGCTTCGGCGTAGTCCTGGCGAGTCGCCGCCGAGAGGGCGCCCGTGCCGGTGGCCCCGACGATTTCGCCGCGCTCCAGGTACGACCGCAGCTGATCGGTGTAGTTCTCGGTGTACCAGCCGTTGCGCAGCGAGACGAACGGCACGGCCGCGGCACGCAAAACCGCTTCGGTGTCCGGGTGCTCCCCGGCCAGCGGATTGGTGGTGTCGTCGACGTTGAGCATGCTCGTGTAGACGATGCGCGAGACACCGGTCTTCTCGGCGGCTCCGATCACGTTGGTGTGGTGCGCCACCCGCCGGCCCGCTCGCTGCTGGACACCAGCAGCAGGCGATCCACGCCGGCCAGCGCGGCGGTCTGCGCAACGGGGTCGCCGTAGTCCGCCGCCCGCACCTGCACGCCGAGCGCTCCGGATCCTCCGGTGACGCCATAGACGGTCATGCTGATTCCTTCCCCGCATCGAGCCGGCTCTGGGAGAACGCCGAGGCGTTGTCACGGACGAACTGTTCGAACGTGCGCGCCGGCCGGCCGAGGATCGAGGGCACGTCGTCGGTGACCCAATCGGAGTCGCCCTCGGCGAACAAGGTGATGGCCTGGGTGTTCATCTCGGCGATGCGCTCCGGAACGCCGGCCTCGACCATGGCCTGTTTCTGTTCGGAGTAGGTCAACGGGTGGAAGGTGATGGGCCGGCCGAGCACCGTCGAGAACACCGCAGCCGCGTCCGGGTAGGAGAGGCTCTCCGGGCCGGTCGGCCAATACGTCTTGCCGGAATGCTCCGCAGGTGCAGCAGCGATCGCCGCGGCGACAGCGGCGACGTCGCGGGTGTCGATCATGCCGATGCGACCGTCGCCGGCGGCGGACCCGAAGCTGTTCGTCCCGGCGATAGAGGGGGCTGACATGAGGAAGTTCTGCATGTAGGCGTTGTTTCTCAGCAGCGTGTACCCGAGCCCGCTGGCGATCAGGCCGTTCTCGATCTCGGCCTGGTCGCGCCGCCGCGCGATGGGAGAGTCGGCGGAGGCCTTGCTGGTGATCTTCACGACGTGCCCGACGCCGGCCCGGGCAGCGCTGGTGACCACGTTCAGCTCCTCGGCGGGAAGAGCCGGGCTGACGAGAACCACGGCCGAGACGCCTTGCATCGCCGCGTCGACGGTTGCCGGAACTCGCAGATCACCGATGACGACCTCGGCTCCGGACTGGGCGAGAGACTCCGCTTTCGCCGGGTGGCGGACCAGGATGCGCACCGGTTTCCCTTCTCCGGCGAGCACTCTCGCTGTCTCCGCACCCACTTTTCCTGCTGTCGTCACGAGGATCATCGCGCTGTTTCCTTCCGGTTGGGACGAGGGGAGCCCGAAGGCTCGGGACGTCGGCCGCGGCTCGCCAGGCGGCGAGTGCCGAGCTTCCTCGGTGGAGTGTACTCCAAATTTAGAGTTGCCTCCAAGTTAGTCTGGAGTCGAGTCTATGTCTGGAGCCGACGTCAAACTTGGAGTGGTGCTGCTACCGTGTCGGAGTGGCCACCACCGGTTTGCGCGATCTGAAGAAGGCGCGCACGCGTCGGCTCATCGCCGAGACCGCCGCCCGCCTGTTCGCCGAGCGCGGTTACGAGCGCGTCGCGGTCAGCGATGTGGCGCGGGAAGCCGAGGTCGCCGAGCAAACCGTCTACAACTACTTCCCGACCAAGGACAAATTGGTCACTGATCGGGAGCAGCAGATCCAGGACCGGCTGTGCGACCTGATCCGCTCTCGGCCGCCGGCCGTCAGTCCGGCCGCCGCGATCCGCGACTTCGTCCTCGACGAGACCCTCGCCGGAATTCCCGCCATCCCGCCGGAGATCTGGCGCGGCGAACTCGGCTACCTGGCCGCCATCAGCCCGACCGTGCACCGGCTGATGCTGGAGTTGACCGACCGCCAAGCCACCGCCCTGGCCGCGGCCATCAGCGACACCACCGCCGTGACGCCGGAAGTCGCCAGACTCCAAGGCATCGCGCTCGCCGCGGTGTTCCAGATCATCATCAGCGACGCCGGTCGCCGCACCAGTGAAGGCCGCAGCCAGGCCGAGATCGCCCGCGAACTGCGCCCGATGGTGGAAAACCTCCTCGACGAACTCGACCGCTGGCTCAGCGTCACGTAACCCTCGGCACGCCGGAGTGAGCACCCGCGTGCAGGGCCGGCTTTCATCGGGGCGCCGCGCTTCACCGAGTGCGAACACAGTACTGCCCGGTTCGGGTCTGCCAAGCTGGCCGAATGAATCAGACGCTGCAGTTGGCGGTCGCGCAGAGCACGGTGCCTGAGGATCCGGCGGATCGGGACGCTCTTCGTGCGAGCGGAGCTGAGATCCGTGCTTTGATGCAGGAGGCGAGTGCTGCGGATGCCCGGCTTGTGCAGTTCCCGGAGGGCGCGATTACGTATCCCAACAAGTACGCGGTGTCCAGCGGCGGCATGGAGGAGTTGGCCGAGGCGGATTGGTCGCGTGCCGCTTGGGATGTCATGCGAGAAGAGGTCCAGGCCATCGCGGATCTCGCGGGTGAACTCGGCATCTGGACGGTGTTCGGCTCGCTCCACCGGTTGTCCGGGGCGAACCGTCCGCACAACAGCTTGTACGTGGTCTCCGATCAAGGTGAGCTGGTCGGCCGCTATGACAAGCGGTACCTGTCGCACACCGAGATCAGCTACCTGTACACGCCGGGAGTGGCGCCGCTGGTGTTCGAGGTCGACGGTTTCCGGTTCGGTTGCGTGCTCTGCATCGAGGTCAACTTCCCCGAACTGTTCGCCGAGTACGAACGCCTGGACGTCGACTGCGTGCTGGCATCGGTGATGGTCGATGACGCGCCGAGGTCGGTCGTGGCCCAGGCGTACGGGACGCTCTACAACTACTGGGTCGGCTACTCCGTCCCGGCTCAGTTCAGTGCGACGGCTCCGGCCGGCATCGTCGCGCCCGGCGGTCGGTGGATCGGACGCTCTCACGGCGACGGGCGGCCTGGCCTCGCCGTCGCGAAGCTCGATCGTGCCGCGCCGGACGCCGACATCGACGTGGCCATCCGGCTCGCACGGCCCTGGCGCCGCACGGTGGGAGCGAGTCTCTACGAACACCGCGTCGTGCACGGAGACCCGCGAAGCAACACCCGCACCGCATTTTGACGGGTCCCTTCGGCCGGCTGTTCTCACCCGGCGTAGTGGGCCTGGCTCAGTGCGAGGAGTTTCTGCTGGGTGGCGGGGTCGTGGGATGCCGGTGGTGTGCTTGATTCCGTGTCACGGTCGAAGTAGCGGCCGGTGACGCCGGCCATGGTGGGGTCGGTCGCGATGCGTGTCGCGCTCGTCGCTCCTTGGGTGGGGGTGAGCAGGCTGCGGCGGATCAGTGTGCGTAGGGGGCGTAGCAGTGGGGGCACGAGGTCGTCGATGATGCCGGTGGCGACGATCCCCGGGTGCAGAGCGTTGACGGTCACTCCGTCGGCGGCGAGGTCGCGAGCGAGGGCGTAGCCGGCGGTGACGGTCATGAGCTTGGCGCGTGCGTAGGCCTCGAACGGCGCGAACCCGGCAGCGGAATTGAGTTCCGCGAGGTCATCGATGCCGGCCAGGTCGAGGGTCGCCGGCCGGGGCTTGCCTGCGAGCTTGATCTGCCGGGTGTCGTTGAGGGTGTCGCTGGCGACGTTCACCACGCGGGCCCGGCCGCGTCGCAGCGGCACGTCCAGCAGGGTGGTGAGACCGTAGGCGGCGAGGTAGTCGAGGGCGATGTGCATCTCGATGCCGTCGGCCGAGACACGGTGTTCGGAGAAGTGCGCGCCGGCGTTGTTGATGAGGATGTGGATCCGGTCGTGACGGTCGAGGATGGTCTTCGCCGCGGTCACGACGTCCGCGCGCCGGGACAGGTCTCCGGGGATGACGTCGAGCCGGTTCGCTGCCGGTGAGCCGATGCGTGCGCGCAGAGCGTCCGCACGAGCGGGATCGCGGGCGACGGTGATCACGTGTGCGCCTGCGCGGATGAGGTCGGCGGCGATGATCCGGCCCATGCCGCCGGTCGCGCCGGTGACGACGGCGACTTTCCGCGTCAGGTCGGGGATGGCGGCGCTCATCGGATGATCCGCGGGTAGGCGTGGGCGTATTTCGGAGTTTCGGCCTCGTCGAGCAGGAACGCGGCGAGATCGGCGCGTCCGATGGAGTTCCACAGCCGGATCGGCAGGTCGGTGCCGGCCCGGTACTTCCCGATCTCGTCGTGGTCCGACAGCTTCGGCGGCCGCACGATCGTCCAGTTCAGACCGGAAGCGGTGATGAGCGGCTCCATCGTCTCCTTGTCGCGCATCCGCTCGGCCACCTTCGCCCACACCGCCAAGGAGTACAACGACTTGTCGTGCGTCTCCAGCACGCCGTGCGCGCTGATGGCGATCAGGCGGGAGACCCCAGCTTCCTTCATCGCTGTGACCGCGGAGCGGATGCCCTCGGTGCAGACCGTCGTCGGGCCCTTGCCGGCTCCGCCCAGCGCGCTGATCACCACGCTCGTGCCCGGCAGGGCACGCGTGAGGGCCGAGACGTCGGTGACCTCGGGCCAGGTCACCTCGTCGAGCCCTTCCCTCGGGGCGAACGTTCCCGCTCTGCGGACCGGTGCGACCACGTGGTGCCCGCGCTGAAGCGCCGTGGACACCACGTGACGTCCGGTGGCACCGCTCGCCCCGAGGACCGCCACAGTCATCTGTGAAACAATATGTCTCATACTTTAAGGATGCTCACTCGCTGTACTGCGAGTCAAGTTGTCTCATAAGATTGGTTCGTGACCAGTGAGACAGACCCCGATTCCTGCGAAGCCGCGAAGCGATCTTGAACACCGCCCGTGAGCTGCCGCTGGAAAGTGGCCCGACCGCGGTGACGCATGCGCAGGTCGCCGACCGCGCGGGAGTGGGACGCGCGACGGTCTACCGCCACTGGCCCCAGGCCGAGCCTCTCCTCGCGCTCGACGACGTACGCGCCGTGTCCACGACCCTGGCCAACACCGCCCTGTGGGACGAGACCATCGACGCCCGCCGCGCGCAGTTCGCCGGCATCCTCGCCGACCGGCTCGCAGCCGCCCTCGACGACGCCCAAGCACGCGGCGAAATCACCCTCGCGCTCCCCAGCCGGAACGCCGCCGCCATGGCCATTGGGCCGATGTACTACCGCAGCACCATCGAGCACGCTCCGACCGACTCCACCCTCATCGAAGCCGTCGTCGCCGCCTTGGGTACCTGGTCCACCGAGCGGTGAGCTTCCCGGAACGGACTCGGCACGCTCACCTCGGCATGACAGTGAGTTCCATCGCTCCGCGCCGACCCGCCGGCCGTGAACGCACCGACCGCCCACCACGCGGAGCGGACGGCGGAGGCGTGTCGCTCTTGTGCCTTCGGCTCGCTGCGTGGACCTCGTCTACTCCGTGAACATGGTCAGCGACCGAAGTCGGTCGAAGCGCCGGGCGGCCAGGTCTTCGTGGCGGATCAGGAAGCGGCCGACGTGTACCTGATCCTCCGACTGGAACTGGGCCAGCGGTATCCACTCGCTCATCAGCCGGGTCGTCTCCTCCTCCACGAGCCGGTCGCGGTTCGGCACGTCGTGCGCGATCGAGTCCTCCGCCATGCCGTACTCGGCGTTTTCGCCGATGCCCAACTCCATCGAATAGCCGCCGAGGTAGAGGTCGGCGCCCGTCGTCACCTGCGGCCAGAGCTCCTCGAACAAGGTGCGGAGATCTTCGAGGTGGGCGGTGTCGCCGACCTGCAGCTGGACGACGTCCGACTCGAACTCGAGGTTCCCGGGTTCGTCGAACCAGCCCGGCATCTCCGGCTGGACCAGAGCGACAAGGTCGGACTGCGGCCGGAGGAAACCCGATTCGAACCAGTCGTCGTCGTGGGGTGGTGGCTGTTGCACCTGCACGGTGGCGGTGCCGGCCGGAATGTGGAGGACCCGTGCGAACTCGTGCTCGTCGTGCGCGTGCAGAGCGTGCTCGTGTGCCAAGAAGAACAGCAGCGACCCGTCCGCCGGGAGCTCGAGGCCGTCGGCCCGCGGCAGCTTCGCGCAGTCGAGCGAGGCGATGAACGGAAGCGGCAACCGGCCCAGGCCGCTGATGTCGGCGTACGGCCATTCCGTGCCGACCGGCAGGCTGGGCAGCCCGCCGTTCTGTCCGACCACGCCACCGTGCCGCTCGGCCGATCCGATGCCGTACCGGTTGGCAGTGCACACCCAGATCGCCACCCGGAGAAAGCGGCCGATCCGGTCGGCCGCTTCGGTCGGGATGCCGCGCTCGATCGCCGTACTCCGAAGCTGTTCGAGATGGTTCATGGCGGAGCACTCTCGCACATCGCCGGTGATCATCCGACCACTGAGTTCTGTATCCCCAGACCGGACTCGCGATGACCGCGCCCGCTCATCGGCACGAGCGAGCGGAGCACACGGGCGAATCCGGTCGCTGCGGCCGAGGCCGCCGACCTACCATCACGGAGAGCCCGCCCAAGGCGCATCTACCCGGTAAGGGTGCGTCCTGCCCGTCGCATGGTGGGGGTGGCAGCCCGTTCGAGCCGGGCCGGGTCCGGGGAACTCACGCCTCGACGGGAGGTGTCGGGGTTCCCACATCAAACGCGCTTGTCGGCACGAGCGGACGTTGGCGTGCGGGCGTTCGCCGAAGTCCGAGGCTTCTGGGCCTGCGGACAGAGTGCCCGGGCCGGCACGACGAAGGGCTGTTGGTTCAGGTGACGGGCGGACAGGACGGCCATCGCCCGGTTTTCGCCACGGACCAGACGTTCTGGGGCTTCTACTGGCTCCGGCACCGAGCGCCATCGGCGACGTGGCCGTGGGCAGGTTGATCCGACTGGGGCTGGAGACCGCATCCGGAGAACGACCGAGGCGTTGGGGCCGGCTTGATCACCGCTTCGGCTGGCCGGCCCCTTCTGCCGCGACCGGCTCCAACCGAGGAAGCCGGTGAAGTTTCGGTAGATCGTCCAAAGGGTAATAGAGGGCCACGAAATTGCCGTCTGGGGAGTGATGCTCGTGTACCGGATCAAACCGTCCAAGCCCTCCGCCGTGTTCGGCGCGGTCGTCGGCGTCGCGATGATCATTTTCGTACTGGTGCGGTTTCCCTTGCGCGAGCCCTTTGTCTGGCTCTGGCTGGCCGTCGCGGTGGGCGTCGTGGGCTTCAGCCTGTGGGCGGCGTTCGCCAAGCGCGGCGCCGAGAAAGTGGTCGTGAAGGACGGTCCTCCACCGGGTCGCTGAGAAGCAGCTCCTGCTGTTCGGGCTCAGGGGCCGGCCGCGGCGGCGGGCTTCCCGCTATTCGGCTTGGTCGTCGACGCGGGCCAGCACCTTGTCCGCGATCCGGCGCAGCGTGCGCAGTTCCGCCGGGGTCAGAGGGCCGGCGAACAGCTCCCGCACCCGCTCGACGTGCCCGGGTGCGACCGACTCCAGGTGCGCGAAGCCCGCGTCCGTCAGGATCGCCTGCGTGTACCGGCCGTTGCCCGGGTCCGGTTCCCGGTATGCGAAGCCGCGCTTCTCCAGGCGGCCGATCAGGTGGGACAGCCGCGACAGCTCCGTGTTCGCCAAGGCCGCCAGCTCGCTCATCCGCGCTCGGCGATCCGGCTGCTCCGACAGGTGCGCGAGCACGTAGTACTCGAGGAAGCTCAGCCGCGCGTCGCGCTGCAGCTGCGCTTCCAGGGACGCCGGCAGCCGCTGGGCGAGCCGCATGAAAGCGCGCCACGCCGACAGCTCGTCACTCGTGAGCCAGCGCTGCCCGGGTTCCGCCATCACCACAGTCTAGCTGACTTGAAAATTCACGTCATCGTGCTAGCGTCTCACTTGAATATTCAAGTGAGAGGACTTCCTGTGAAGATCGCGATCATCCTCGGCAGTACCCGTCCGGGCCGGAAGGGTGAAGCCGTGGCGAGGTGGGTGCTGGCCAAGGCCAAGGAACGGCCGGACGCCGACTACGAGCTCATCGACCTGCTCGACCACCCGCTGCCGCACCTGGACGAGGCCGTGTCCGCCAGCCGGGGCGTCTACGCCAACGACCACACCAAGGCCTGGTCCGCCACGATCGCCGCGTTCGACGGGTTCGTCTTCGTCACCCCCGAGTACAACCACGCCACCTCGGGCGTCCTGAAGAACGCCATCGACTACCTCTACGCCGAGTGGAACAACAAGGCCGCGGCCTTCGTCTCCTACGGCGCGCTCGGTGGTGCCCGCGCCATCGAGCACCTGCGGGCGATCTGCAGTGAGCTGCAGCTGGCCCACGTGCGCCAGCAGCTGTCGTTCTCGCTCTTCACCGACTTCGAGAACTTCGCCGAGTTCGCCCCGTCCCCGATGCACGCCGACGCCGCGTCGGTGCTGTTCGACCAGCTCGAATCCTGGGCCGGCGCGCTCAAGACCATCCGGTGAGGCTCTACGGGCTCGAGGAGCACTTCGCCACGGCCGACGTGGTCGCGGCGTGGCGGCGGCACGACCCCGCGCTCGCCGCGCCGATGATGAGCCGGGCGGTCGCCAGTGCCGCGTTGCTCGACCTCGGCGAAGACCGCGTCGCCGCGATGGACGACGCCGGGATCGACACCGCCGTGCTGTCGCTCACGACGCCCGGCTTGCAGGACCTCGACCCCGCCGAAGCCGTCGCCCTGCAACGTCCCACCAACGACGTCCTCGCCGACGCCGTTGGCCGGTATCCCGGGCGGTTCCGGGGGTTCGCGGCCCTCGCGACGTCCACGCCCCCGGCGGCGGCCGACGAGCTGCGGCGGGCCGTCGCGGACCTGGGGTTCGACGGGGCGCTGGTGAACGCGAACTCCCGCGGCCAGGCTCTCGACGAGCCGCGCTTCTGGGACATCTTCGAGGCGGCCGAGGACCTGCGCGCCCCGGTGTACCTGCACCCGAGCGTGCCGGTGCCGGCGGTCACCGGAGCCTACTACCGGCGCTTCGGCGGCCCGGTCGACGAGCTGCTGGCGACCGGGACGTTCGGCTGGCACTACGACGCCGGGCTGACCGCGCTCCGGCTGATCGTCGCCGGGGTCTTCGACCGGTTCCCGGGGCTGCAGCTGATCCTGGGGCACTGGGGCGAGGTCGTGCTGTTCTACCTCGACCGCGTGGCGGCCCTGGACGCGGTGACCACGCTGGAGCGCCCGATCGCGGAGTACTTCCGCACGAACGTCTTCATCACCCCGGGTGGCATCGCCAGCCACCGGTACCTGCGGTGGAGCCTGGAGACCGTGGGCGCGGACCGGATCATGTACGCCTCGGACCACCCGTTCAACCGCGAGCACGGCGGTTCCGCCCGGCGGTTCGTGGCGACCGCCCCGATCAGCGACGCCGACCGGGCGCGGATCGCCCACGGGAACTGGGAGAACTTGATCGCGGGCATCCGGCGCCGGTGAGTCCACGGCCGGTTTTCCCTTGCGAGCGAACCCGTTGCTCGCCGGCACCGGAGCATCGGAGGGGCCGGCACAGGTGCAAGACACGAACCGTGCGGAGCCCGACGGAGTTCGCCCCGGTTCGGCCGCGGCGGACCCGGCCGCGCGTATGCTCGCGTGCCGGGGCTCCGGCCGCTGGGAAACTCCGGCGCGGTGCCGCCCCGGTCAACCGCTCATCGGCAAGACCGGACGTCGGCTCGCGATCGGCGGCATGAGCGGTTGTTCGGATGTTCGTTCCGGCTATGCTTCGAACGTGCGCCGGGGTGACGAACGGCCTGGGTTGGACTCACGTTTCGGGGTCCGGCTACGCCATCTCTTCGGACCCTTCTACTCGGTGCGGATCTTCGATGAGAGGACCGGCGCAGAGGTCCATGTCACGGGAGGATCGTTCTTGACCGGTCGATCCTCCGTCCGCCGGGCAGTCAAGAACGCCACCACTCGATACGTTCGACGCGATGCAGCCGGACGCCACGAGTCGGGCAGAAGGCGCGGCTACTGAACGCCCTCGATTCGGCAACTTCGGCAACGCACCACCGAGCGAAGCCGGTCCGTACTCCGGCGGAAGCTCGCCAAGCCGACGTTGTGGCCCGCGGCCACGGGTATTCCGCTCGCGGTGGTGCCCCGCCCGTGTTCGAGCTCAGCCCGTGACCTCCATGATCCGGGCAGCGGGCGGGCGCCGCTGTCACCGGGTGGCCGCCGCCATGATCGGGTGCCACGGGGTGGCGTCGAAGATCAGCGTGATGGCCGTGATCTTCCCGTCCCGCAACCGGAAGTGCTCCGCCGTGCGCTGAGTGCCCACCGGGGTCGCCGTGTGCACGTCGTACACCAGCGTCGCCTCCGATTCGCCGTACAGCTCGCTCACCATGTCGACGCCGGTCAGCACGCTGACGAACGCGGGGAGCCCGGCGAGGTGGCCGCGGGCGTCGTCGGAGCTCATCAGCGGGCTGCGGAACGTGAACCTGCCGGCGAGCTGGGCGGCCGCGGCCGGGACGTCGCCGGCGAAGCGGGCCCGGGAATAGGCCAGGACGGTCTCGCGGGTGGTCATCGGTCCTCCAGGTGACGGGCCAGGCGCTGCTGGTTTTCGGCCAGGCGCAGGCAAAGGTGACGCAGCTGGGTCGTTTCGGCGTCGGTGAAGCCGCGGAAGAGCGCCGCCATGGCCAGCTGCGATGGCCCGCGGAACTCCTCGAGCCACCGCCGGCCGTCCTCGGTGATCCGGACCAGCACCGACCGCCGGTCGCGCGGGTCGGGGACCCGCACCGCGTGCCCGGCGCGCTCGAGCGTGTCGACCAGGCCGGTGACGTTGCGGGAGGTGACCCCGGCGGACGCGGCGAGGTCCTTGATGTTCGCTTCGGCGGTGCTCAGCCGGATGAGGATGTCGAGGGCGCCCGGGCCGAGACCGCGGCTGCCCGTGCCGTGGGAGCGCAGCTGATCGAGGCTGCGGGCGGCCACGCGCACCGCCGCCGCGGCTTCGAGGACGCCGGTGTCCTCGCCGCGCGTGAACTCGGCCAGCGCGGCGCGGACGTCGGGGGAGTAGAGGTGGTCGTCGGGATCCTTGGCGAAGTCGTTCATAGTGAAGTACTACATTAGTACGTACTTCCGTAACTCTGTCAAGATCATGTCCGTCCGCAGTCGTTTACCAGGGTTTCGCCCGGCGTTAGCCTCGGGCCCGGCACAGGTTCTCGAAGTCCCGCACATACTGACCCGGCTCTCCACCACGACACCCCCGGAGTCCTCATGACGGACGTCAACCGACGGCGTTTCCTGCAGCTGGCCGGCGGCACCGCCGCCCTTTCCGCGCTCTCCACCAGCATCGCCCGCGCCGCCGAAATCCCCGCTCACCGGCGCACCGGGTCCTTGAAGGACATCGAGCACATCGTGGTCCTCATGCAGGAGAACCGGTCGTTCGACCACTACTTCGGCACGCTGCGCGGCGTCCGCGGCTTCGGCGACCCGAGGCCGGCGACGCTGGCCTCCGGCAAGTCCGCCTGGGCGCAGTCCGACGGCAAGCGCGACATCCTGCCCTTCCGCCCCGAAGCGGACAACCTGGGCCTGCAGTTCATCCAGGACCTGCCGCACGGCTGGAACGACACGCACGCGGCGTGGAACGGCGGCAAGTACGACAAGTGGGTGCCCGCGAAAGGCTCGACCACGATGGCGTACCTGACGCGCGAGGACATCCCGTTCCACTACGCGCTCGCCGACGCATTCACGATCTGCGACGCCTACCACTGCTCGTTCATGGGCTCGACCGACCCGAACCGCTACTACATGTGGACCGGGTACACGGGCAACGACGGCACCGGCGGCGGGCCGGTCCTCGGCAACGACGAGAAGGGCTACTCCTGGACGACCTACCCGGAGCGGCTGGAGAAGGCCGGCGTGTCGTGGAAGATCTACCAGGACGTCGGCGACGGCCTCGACGCCGCCGGCGGCTGGGGTTGGATCGAAGACGCCTACCGCGGCAACTACGGCGACAACTCGTTGCTGTACTTCAATTCCTACCGCAACGCGAAGCCCGGTGACCCGCTGTACGAAAAGGCCCGCACCGGCACGAACGCGAAGGCCGGCGACGGCTACTTCGACCGGTTGCGCGCGGACGTCAAGGCCGGGACCCTGCCGCAGGTTTCGTGGATCACCGCGCCGGAAGCCTTCTGCGAACACCCGAACTGGCCGGTGAACTACGGCGCCTGGTACATCGCGCAGGTGCTCGACGCGCTGACGTCGAACCCGGACGTGTGGAGCAAGACCGCGCTGCTCATCACCTACGACGAGAACGACGGCTTCTTCGACCACGTCGTCCCGCCGTACGCCTCGGCCGGACAGTCCACTGTGGATACCACGGGCGAGATCTTCGCGGGGTCGGCGGCGAACCCGGCCGGTCCGTACGGGCTCGGCCAGCGCGTCCCGATGATCGTGGTGTCGCCGTGGAGCAAGGGCGGCTACGTGTGCTCGGAGACGTTCGACCACACGTCGATCATCCGGTTCATCGAACGGCGTTTCGGCGTGCGGGAACCGAACATCTCGGCTTGGCGGCGCTCGGTGTGCGGTGACCTGACGTCGGCGTTCGACTTCGAGCGGACCGACGTATCCGTGCCCGCGCTGCCGGACACGGCGGGGTACGAGCCGCCGGACCGCGTGCGGCACCCGGACTACGTCCCCGCGGTCCCGGCGCACACCGTGCTCCCGAAGCAGGAACGCGGGCTGCGGCCGGCGCGGGCGCTGCCGTACGACCTGTCGGCCGACGCCCGGCTGGCGGACGGCAAGCTGACGGTGACGTTCGCCAGCCACGGCCGTGCGGGGGCGGCGTTCTACGTCGTGACGCCGGGGGGTGAGCCGCGCACGTACACGGCCGGCGCGGGCAAGTCGCTGGCGGCCGCGTTGCCCGCCTCCGGGACCTACGACTACACCGCCTACGGGCCCAACGGGTTCGTGCGGCAGTTCCGCGGCGGTGCCGCGGGACCCGAGGTGAGTCTCCGCCGGGAAGGCGGCGTGCTCGCGCTGGTGCTGACGAACAGCGGCCCCACGACGGTGCGGCTGACGGTGTCGGACGCGTACGGCCGCCGCTCGGCGACGCACCGGCTGCGCCCGGGCGCACGGGTCGTCGAGCACGTGGACACCCGGCGCAGCAACGACTGGTACGACGTGTCGGTGTCCTCGGACGGCGATCCGAAGTTCCTGCGCCGCCTGGCGGGGCACGCGGAAACCGGCCGCCCGAGCACGAGCGACCCGGCGACGCTCACGAGCTGAGCTCGCGTCCCGAGGGGCACCCTCCCGGCCGGGAGGGTGCCCCGCCGGAGCCGGCGGTCAGGTGAGCCGCTTGATCGTCAGCCGCACCGAACCGCGGTTGCCCGGGTAGCCGAGCCAGCTGTCGTTGGCGAACGCGTAGAAGTACCCCGCCTTCCGGGCGACCCACCTCTCCAGCCGGCCGCCGACCGGGAACACCTCGTACGGCTGCTGCACGTCGTGCTCGTCGAGGTTCGGGGCGGCCACCGCGCCGATCAGCGTCATCCACTTCGCGTCTTCGCAGCGGCGGCCGCCGAACGAACGGGCCTGGGCGGCGTTGAGCCGGGCGAGCTGGGTCTGGAGCCACGCCGACGTCGTGGCCAGCGCGTGCAGCAGGTCCTGGACGTCCAGCCGGGCGTCGGCCTCGGTGCCGTCGGGGTGGTGCGCGATCTTCCCGTCCAGCCAGGTGCCCTCGGCGCCGAACTCGTACTCGCCGGGCTCGAGGTAGACCCCCGTCCAGTTCCACGGCTTCCCGGCGTAGACGTCGACCGTCGCCGATTCGCCGGGTTCGAGGCGGCGCCCTTCACGATAAGGGCCCGTGGTGATCGGCGGCGCCGCCTGCCGGTCCACCGCGGACGGGGCGATGCCGGCGGAACCGGCGGCGATGAACGGGAAAGCGCGCGGCGCCGGGCACAAGACCGTGTACACGCCGTGGAGCGAGTTGTGCAGCACGCTCTGGGCGTCCGGGGCGATCTGCTTGTACATCGCGTCGTCGAACACGAGGTCCGGCACGGCCGCGCGGCACTCGTCGATCATCCACTGCAGGGCGGCGTCGGACAGGCCGCTGCTGTCGTGGCCACCGCCGACGTCGCAGTGGTCGCCGGGGAACCAGACCTGCTTCGCCGTGCGCCCGCCGTCCACTTCGTCCAGGTTCGACCACAGGGTCGGCATGAACGGGCCGCGCATCTCGTCGATGGCCAGGGCCTGGCGGGCGTGCTTGACGTGGTCGCCCAGCTTCGTGTCGTGGAAGCGGGGGAGGTGCCCGACGTGGTCTTCGACGAGCTTGAGCGGGCCGAGCCAGTCCGGGATGCCGAGCGAGCCGACGGTGTCCCAGACGCCGAGGAACTCGATCGGGACCGGGTCGGCCGCCTCGCCGGCGCCTTCCCGGTAGACCGTGGTGAAGAGCCGGTCGACCTCGGCCCAGAACTCGGTGGACCCGGCGGTCTTGAGTTCCGCGGGCAGGCCGCACCGGCTGATCATGCCGCCGAGGCTGCGCACGGTGAACGCCCCGCGGCTGAAGCCGAAGAGGTGGATCGCGTCGCCGGGGGAGTAGGTGCGCGCCAGCCAGCCGTAGGCGCTCTTGATGTTCTCCGAGAGTCCCTTGCCGACGAGCCCGCCTTGCAGGTGGTCGACGAGGCCGGGCCCGGCGCCGACGCCGGGGTGGTAGTACCGCGGCTGGCTGTCGAGGTTCGCCACGGCGTGGTGGATCCGCGCGACGTTCGTCGGCGACGGCCGGCCCTGCTGCTCCTGGTCGGGCGTGTTCCACGTCCCGTCGCAGCAGACGACCAGGTGCCGCCGGGTGCCTTCCGGCTCGTTCATCCGTCCCCCTCGCTCCCTTCGGAATGCTATTAGGAGGCAGCGGGGGCCCGCGGGGATACCGCCGGTTCCGGCGTACCGGGGCCGAGCCCCAAGGCGCTCAGCCGGCGGCTCCCGCGCGGGGTGATGGCCAGCTCGCGGTCCCCGTCACCGCGCCGGACCCAGCCGGCCGCCAAGAACGCTGCCAGCACTTCGTGGCCCAGGACGCCGCCGAGGTGGGGGACGCGGTTGGTCCGGTCGAGGCACGCCGTCGCGAGGCGGCGGCGGCCGGGTTCCACCCTGGCGGGGTCGACGCCGAGGTCGTGGAACGCCGACGCGTCGCCGCCCAGGGTCAGGTCGGCCGCCGAGCCGTCCGGGGGGCGCAGCGCGCCGCGGTCGACCAGCATGGCGAACACCGCCACGCCGAGGCGGCCCGCGGTGTGGTCGTAGCACGTGTGCGCGATGTCCACTGTGGACTCCGCCGGCCGCGGTGGGGTGAAGGAGTCGTTGCCGCCGTAGCGGGCCAGCGCCGTGAGCACCGGCAGGAGGTCGTCGCGGCCGACGCGGTAGAGCGCGTGGCGCCCGGTGTGCTCGACTGTCACCAGCCCGGCGGTCCGCAGTCGCGCCAGGTGGTTGCCCAGCCGCGGCGCGGTGACGCCCAGCGCGTCGGCCAGCTGCACCATGGTGTGCGGGCCTTCCGCGGCCAGCAGCTGCAGGGCGGTGAGCCGCACGGGGTCGGACAGCTCCCGCGTCAGGCCGACGATCGCGCCCTGGACGGGGTTTCCGGGTTCGATCATTCCGCTCACGGCGCGATCCTAACACTCTTCATGGGTTGCTGAACGGTGCTTGCCGTGCTTACCATTCAGGCTCTCATGAAGGGTGGATGCATGAGGAGTCTCCTCTGGGGGCGCGGGGTGTCCGCGCTCGGCGACGGCCTGTGGTTCACGATCTGGGCGCTGTACTTCACCCGGATCCTCGGCCTGTCCCCGGTGACGGTCGGCGCGGGGATGGCGGTGGCGAGCGCCGTGGGCATGGCCGCCGCGGTGCCGCTCGGCGCGCTCGCGGACCGCGCCGGCGCCCGGGCGGTGCTGGTCGTCGTGACGCTGGTGCGAGCCGCGGCGATGGCCGGGTACCTGGCGGTGCGCGGGACCTGGTCGTTCCTGGTCGTGACGGTGCTGTTCACCGCGCTGGCCACCGGCGGGACCGCGGTCCGCACGGCTCTGGTCACCGGGCTGGTGGCCGACCCCGCGCGCCGGATGCGCGTGCTGGCGCAGCAGCGGGTCGCGCAGCACGTCGGCTACGCGGCCGGCGCCGGTCTCGGGGCGCTCGTGCTGACCGCCGACGCGCCCTGGGCGTACACCCTGGCGATCGCGGGCAACGTGGTGAGCTTCCTGGTCCTGGCCGGCACGACGCTGCTGGTGCCCGCACCCGCCGCGGCCCCGGCGCGGCGCTCCGGCGCGCGAGCCGTCCTCGGCGACCGGCCGTACCTGTGCGTCGCCGGGGTCACCGCGGTGCTTTCCCTGTGCTGGGCGATGCTGTCGGCCGGGTTGCCGTTGTGGTTGTCCGGTTCGACGCGGCTGCCGCTCGGGCTGGGCGGGATCGTCGTCGTGCTCAGCTCGGTGGGCATCGCGGTGTTCCAGGTGCCGTTCGCCCGGTTCGGGCGCACCGCGACGACGGCGGCCCGGACCGCGGTGGTGTCCGGGGTGGTGCTCGCGGCGAGCTGCCTGCTGCTGGCGACGACGTCCGGCGGCGCGGGAGCGGGCGCGGTGACGGTGGTGGTGCTCGCCGCGGTGCTGCACGTGGTGGGCGAGCTGAGCTACGTGGCCGCGAACTGGGGGTTGTCGGTACGGCTCATGCGTGAAGAAGCGAAGGGCGCTTATCAAGGGGCGAGCGAGGCGGCCACGGCGACGGTCCAGATGGTCGGCCCGGCGGTGTTCACGCTCGCGGTCGGCGGTCTCGGTGCGCTGGGGTGGGTGCTGGTCGCGGGGGTGTTCCTGGTCGCCGCCGCGCCCCTCCCGCGGCTGACCCGCTGGGCGGTGCGGACCCGGGAGCCCGCGCTCGCCCAGCGCTGATCGCGGCTGCCCGGGCTCGCTATGCTCCGGGACCGTGCCGGAAACGCGTCTCGACCTCGAGCGGATCCGGGCCGCCCGCCGGGTGATCGACCCGGTCTTCCTCGACAGCCCGCTCTACCGCTGCGAACCCCTGGAACGCGCGCTCGGCTGCCGGGTGAGCGTCAAGCTCGAGACCGCGAACCCCGTGCGCAGCTTCAAGGGCCGCGGCACCGAACTCGTCGTGGACGGCCTCGCCGGACGTGGCGAGCGGGCCGCCGTGTGCGCCAGCGCCGGCAACCTCGGCCAGGCCCTCGCCTGGTCCGGGCGGAGCCGGGGGATCGACGTCACCGTGGTCGCGTCGAAGTCCGCGCCCGCGGCGAAGCTCGACCGCATCCGGGCGCTCGGTGCCCACCTGGAACTGGTGGACGGCGACTTCGAGCTGGCGCGCTCCCGCGCGGTGGCGCTCGCCCGGGAGCGACGCGTGCGCCTGGTCGAGGACAGCCTGGACGTCGAAACCTGCGAAGGCGCGGCGACGGTCGGCCTCGAACTGGCAGACGCCGGGCCGTTCGACGCGGTCCTCGTCGCGCTCGGCGGTGGGGCGCTGGCCACCGGGGTCGGGCACGTGCTGAAGAGCTGCGTCCCCGGCACGGAAGTGCTCGCCGTCCAGCCGGCGGGCGCGCCGGCGATGACCCTTTCCTGGCGCGCGCGGCGCGTCGTCACGACGGACTCGGCCGACACGATCGCCGACGGCGTGGCCGGCCGGTTCCCGATCCCGGAGGTCCTCGACGACCTCCTCGCCGTGGCCGACGACGCCGTCCTGGTGCGGGAGACGTCGATCATCGCGGGGATGCGGCTGTTCCTGGAGCACGCGGGCCTGGTGGTGGAGCCGTCGGCGGCCCTCGGCCTCGCGGCGATCCTCGAAGACCGCGACCGCTTCGCCGGGCGCCACGTGGTCACCATCGTGTGCGGCGGCAACGTCGACCTGGCCGCTTACCGCCGGTGGCTAGACCGCTGAGCCGGCCAGCAGGCCCTTCTCGCGCATGGCGGCCCGGAACACCTCGGTCTGCGTCGCGTCGAGGGCGTCCGCCGGGAACGCGAGCGGGCCTTCGGACTCCGTCCGCAGCACCCAGAACCCGCGGACGAGCGCGACGCGCCTGAACGTGGTCCACGCCCGGGTCATCGTGCGCCCGGGAGCTTCGGCCGAATATTCGACGTCGCTCAGGACGATCCGGATGGGTGCGGAGTCCGCGTAGTGGCGCAGTTGCCGGTTGACCCGCCGAGCCTGGAGGACCGGCCAGCCGACGGCCAGCAGGAGGAGCGCGCTGCCGAAGACCAGCCCGACCGGGTCCGGCTTCGAGCGCTGCAGGGCCATGGTCAGCACCACGAGACCGAACACCCCGTACATCCCGACGGGCAGCCACCGGGCCACCGGGGCGCTCGGGTGACAGGCGCGGTACGACCGCTTCCCCATTTCGGGCGTGGGGACGAAGGAAAACGAGATGTCCACGGACGGTTCCCCCAGGTGTGATCGGGCGCGGTGATTCTGACACGGCGCCCGGCGTGCCATCATGGCCGTGGCCCGATCGGCAAACCGAACGGAGACGAGACCCGATGGACGCTTTACCGAACGGTGCGACACCGGTGGCCGAGGACGGCGGGCCGTCGATCCGCGACATGCTCGCCGTCAACCTGCGGACCGCGAGGGCGGCCCGAAGCCTGTCGTTGTCCGAGCTCTCGCGGCGGTCCGGGATCGGCAAGGCGACCCTCTCGCAGCTCGAAGCCGGCACCGGCAACCCGACCATCGAGACCGTCTTCAGCCTGTCCCGGGCGCTGGAAGTGGCCATCTCCGACCTGCTCGACCACCGGCCCCGCGGCGGGCTGACCGTCGTGCGCGCGGCCGGCGTCGAGGTCCTCCGCGGCGAGGGCGTCGACCTGCGGCCGTTGCGCCGGATCGAGGCCGAGAACAGCGTTTTCGAGGTCTACGACCAGGTCGTCCGCGGTGACGCGCCGCAGCGGTCGCAGGGGCACGTCGGGGTCGAGCACACCGTCGTCCAGACCGGCGGGCTGCGCGTCGAGGTCGGGGGCCGCACCGTCGACCTCGGACCCGGGGACTACGTCGCCTTCGACGCCCACGAGCCGCACAGCTACGTCGCGCTCGAAGCCCCGGTGCACTCGGTGCTGCTGCTCCAGTACCGGGCGGACGAACGCCTCGACGGCCGACCCCACCCGTTGACATCCCCCGCGCGGGAGACTTAACCTCCGATCGTTCGCTTTACCGAACAGCGGAGGGTCGATGAACCGAACGCGGGCGGTGGTGATCGGGGCGGGTGTCGTCGGGGCGGCGTGCGCCCGGGAGCTGAGCCTCGCCGGCTTCGACGTCCTGGTCGTCGACCGGGGCCGGCCCGCGGGCGGCACCACTTCGCACGGCGAAGGCAACCTCCTCGTTTCGGACAAGGGGCCGGGCGCTGAACTCCGGCTCGCGCAGCTCTCGGCCCGGCTGTGGCCGGAGATCGCGGCCGAGCTCGGCGACGCCTGCGAGTTCGACCCCAAGGGCGGCATCGTCGTGGCCACCACCGAAGCCGGCGCCCGCGCGCTGACGGCGTTCGCCGCCGGGCAGGCCGAAGCGGGGGTCCGCGTCGAGACACTGTCCACAGTGGACCTCGCGGCGGCCGAGCCCGCGTTGACCCGCGAGGTGACCGCCGCGGTCCGCTACCCGGAGGACGCGCAGGTCCAGCCGGCCGGCGCGACGCTGGCCCTGCTCGGCTCCGCCCTCGCGCACGGCGCCCGCCTGCGTACCGGCGCCGAGGTCACCGGCGCCGTCGTCCGCGGCGGCCGGATCACCGGAGTGCGCGTCCCGGGTGAGGTTCTCGCCGCCGACGTCGTCGTGAACGCGGCCGGCCCCTGGGCGGGCGAGGTCTCGGCGCGGCTCGGGGCCCCGATCGCGGTGCGGCCCCGGCGCGGCGAGGTGCTGGTGACCACGCCGATGCCCGGGGTGGTGCGGCACAAGGTGTACGACGCCGACTACGTCGGGGCGGTCGGTTCCGGCGACGGCGAGCTGCAGACGTCCGCGGTCGTCGAGTCGACGCGGGGCGGCACGATCCTGATCGGCTCCTCCCGCCGCCGGGTGGGTTTCGACGACGCGATCGTGCCGGAGGTGCTGAGCGCCATCGCGATCAAGGCACTGCGGCTGTTCCCCTCGCTGGCCGATGCCGCGGTGATGCGCGCCTACGGCGGGTTCCGGCCCTATGTGGACGATCACCTCCCGGTCCTGGGCGAGGACCCGCGGCTTGGAAACCTGTGGCACGCAACGGGACACGAGGGGGCGGGCATCGGCCTGAGCGTCGGCACGGCGAGGCTGCTGCGCGAACTGCTGACCGGGGCGCCGCTGTCGATGCCGGTCGGCGAGTTCACTGTGAACCGTCCGGCGGTGGTCGCATGATCGAGATCACCGTCGACGGCGAGGCCCTTTCCGGGACCGAGGGGCAGACGGTGGCCGGGATACTGCTGGCCGCCGGGCGGACGTCCTGGCGCACGACTCGCTCCGGAGCGCCGCGCGGCGTGTTCTGCGGAATCGGCGCGTGCTTCGACTGCGTGCTGACGGTGAACGGCGTACCGGACGTCCGCGCCTGCCGCCGCCGCGCTGTCGACGGCGACGAGATCCGGACGCAGTCTCGTCAGGAGGAGGCATGACGCGGGTGGTCGTCGTCGGCGCCGGCCCGGCCGGGCTCGCGGCTGCGGAAGCCGCACTGCGGGCGGGGGCGGAGGTGACGGTCCTCGACCAGTCGGACACCCCGGGCGGCCAGTACCACCGGACGCTGTACGGGGTGCGGCAGCCGGGGTTCGAGGGACTGCTGGCGCGATGCGACTGGTGGCCGGAAAGCACGGTGTGGGCAGTCCACGCAGGACAGGTGCACGTCGTGCGTGGCCCGGCCGACGGGTCCGGGCGTACCCGCCACACTCTCGAACCCGACGCCCTCGTCCTCACCACCGGTGCGCACGACCGCACTCTGCCCTTCCCCGGCTGGCAGCTGCCCGGCGTCTTCACCGCGGGCGCCGCGCAGGCGCTGGCCAAGGGCGAACGGGTCGCCGTCGGCAAGCGCGTTCTCGTTGCCGGGTCGGGGCCCTTCCTGTTGCCCGTCGCCGCGTCGCTCTTGGGCGTCGGGGCCGAAGTGGCCGCCGTCCTCGAGACCAATCCCGCGATGACCGTCCTCAAAGGATGGGGCTTCCCCACACGCAAAGCCGGCGAACTGGCCCGCTACGCCGCCACTCTCGCCCGGCACCGCGTCCCCTACCACCTGGGCCGCACGGTCGTCGAAGCCCGCGGGGACGGCCGGGTCCGCGAAGCCGTCACCGCCCGGGTGCGCGCGGACTGGTCCGTCGTGCCCGGCACCGAACGCACCTACGCCGTCGACGCCGTCTGCGTCGGGCACGGCTTCACCCCGCAACCCGAACTCGCCGTCGCCGCCGGGTGCGCGCTCGACGGCGGGTTCGTCCGGACCGACGACCACCAGCGCACCACCGTCGCCAATGTCTTCGCCGCCGGTGAGATCACCGGGATCGGCGGCGCGGACGCCGCGAGAGCGGAAGGCGCCGTCGCGGGGTGTGCCGCCGCCGGTGGCACACCGAGCCGGGGCCTGCTGCGCGAGCGTGACCGCACCCGGGCCTTCGCGCACCGGTTGAACGCCGCCCACCCCATCGGCGCCGCCTGGGCGGGGTGGCTGCGCGACGACACGATCGTCTGCCGGTGCGAGGAAACCTCCTTCGGGGAACTGAAAAGCGCCGCCGCCGACCCCGTCACGCCGGGCCCGCACGCCCTCAAGCTCGGCACCCGCGCCGGCCTCGGCCCGTGCCAGGGCCGGATCTGCGGGCCGGCCGTCGCCGAACTCTGCGGCGGCGCCGAGCGCCACCACCGTCCGATCGCCCAGCCGATCCGCCTGGGCGAGCTCGCCGCACCCGAAGGAGAGTCATGAGCACCCGCGATCTCGGCGGCGTGGTCGTCGCCGCCGCACTGCCCTACAAGACCGACGACGCGGCGCCCGCCGGGCTGGCCGTCGACTACGACGCCTACGCCGGGCACTGCCGCTGGCTCGTCGAGAACGGCTGCCGCGGCGTCGGCCCGAACGGCTCCCTCGGCGAGTACTCTTCGCTCACCGACGACGAACGCCGCCGCGTCGCCCGCACCGCCATCGAAGCCGTCGGCAGCGACGGAATCGTCGTCGTCGGCGTCCACGGTCCCGGCGCGCACCAAGCCAGGCAGTGGGCGGAAGCGGCGGCCGAGGACGGCGCGCACGGCGTGCTCTGCCTCCCGCCGACGCTCTACCGCGCCAACCGCGGCGAGGTGCTCGCCCACTTCGAGGCGGTCGCGTCGGTCGGCCTGCCCGTGATGGTCTACAACAACCCCTTCGACACCAAGGTCGACCTCACGCCCGATCTCCTGGCCGAGATCGCGCAGATCGACAACGTCGTGGCGGTCAAGGAGTTCTCCGGCGACGTCCGGCGCGTGCTGGAGATCCGCGAACGCGCTCCGGAGCTGGCCGTGATCAGTGGCGCCGACGATGTCGTCCTGGAAAGCCTGCTGATGGGCGCGACCGGCTGGTTCGCCGGCTTCCCCAACGTCTTCCCCGCCGAGTCGGCGCGCCTGTTCGAGCTGGCGACGGCGGGCAAGCTCGACGAGGCCCGCGCGCTGTACGAACCGCTGGTCGCCGCGTTCCGCTGGGACTCGCGCACCGAGTTCGTCCAGGCCATCAAGCTGGGCATGGACATGGTGGGCCGCTACGGCGGGCCGTGCCGGCCGCCGCGGGGGCCGCTGCCGGACGTCCAGCGCGAGCAGGTCCGCGCCGACATGGGCCGCGCGCTCGCTTCGCTGGGGGTGGCGTAGGTGCGCTCGTCACGCGCGATCACGGCGGTCGACTCGCACACCGAAGGCATGCCCACGCGGGTGGTGACCGGTGGCGTCGGCACGATTCCCGGCACGACGATGGCCGAGCGCCGCCGGTACTTCATGGACAACCTCGACCACATCCGGCAGTTCCTCATGCACGAGCCGCGCGGGCACTCGGCGATGAGCGGCGCGATCCTGCAACCGCCGTGCCGCGACGACGCCGACTGGGGTGTCGTGTACATCGAGGTGTCCGGGTGCCTGCCGATGTGCGGCCACGGCACCATCGGCGTCGCGACGGTGCTGGTCGAGACCGGCATGGTCCAGGTCACCGAACCGGTGACCGTGGTGCGCCTGGACACCCCGGCCGGCCTTGTGCACGCGGAGGTCACCGTCCGCGATGGGCGGGCCGAACGGGTCAAGCTCCGCAACGTCCCATCGTTCCTCGCCGAGCGCGACGCCGTCGTGGACGTGCCCGGCCTCGGCGAGGTGCGCTACGACCTGGCCTACGGCGGGAACTTCTACGCCATCCTCGAACTGTCCCAGGTGGACATTCCGTTCGAACGGTCCGAAAAGGACCGGATCCTGACCGCGGGCCTGGCGATCATGGGCGCGATCAACGAGCAACGCCCGCCGAAGCACCCGGCCGACCCGCTGATCGGCGGGTGCAAGCACGTCCAGTTCCTCGCCCCGGGCTCGGACGCGCACGCGTCGCGGAACGCGATGGCGATCCACCCGGGCTGGTTCGACCGGTCGCCCTGCGGCACCGGCACGTCCGCCCGGATGGCGCAGCTGCACGCGCGCGGCGAGCTGCCGCTGCACACGCCGTTCGAGAACAGTTCGTTCATCGGCACGACGTTCACCGGCGAGCTGGTGGGGGAGACGGAGGTGGGCGGCGTGCCGGCGGTGATCCCGGAGTTCTCGGGCCGGGCCTGGGTCACCGGGACCGCCACCTACCTCCTCGATCCCGATGACCCCTTCCCGGCCGGGTTCGTGCTCTAGGACGTGATGCTGGCGACCGCGTCGACGCCGTAGTTGTTCGCATACCCGTTTTCGACCCCGACGAGGATCTCGGCGACCTCGAACCAGCGGTCCCAGAAGGGAGTTTCACGCAGGGCGTCGACCAGGCGCTGGTACGCCGCGTGGTCCACGGCCTCCCACACCCACACGTCGGTCACGCGGGCCGAGTAGAACTCGGTGTCGTAGAAGCGCGACCGGACGCCTTTCGCCTTTTCCTCGACCGCCGGGACGATCTCGCCGCGGAACGCGTCGATCCGCTGCTCGACCGTCATGGCCAGCCACTCGGGAGTGGTCTTCACCAGCATGAAGGCGGTTACGGCCGGGGTCACGCGTACGCACCCGCTTCGATGTCCTCGACCAGGGTCGGCCCGGACGGTGTCCAGCCGAGCAGCTCGCGGGTGTGCGCGCTCGACGCGGACATGTCCAGGCCGAAGAAGCGGCCGATGAACCCGAAGTGCTCGACGGCGTCCTCCGGCGCGACCGAAACCACCGGCAGGTCGAACGTGCGCCCGATCGCCTCGGCGATCTCCCGCGTCGACACGGCTTCTTCGGCGACGGCGTGCAGCCGCGAACCGGCGGGTGCGCCTTCGACGGCGAGCCGGACGAGCCGGGCCGCGGCCGGCCGGTGCACCGCGGACCACGCCGCGTCGCCGTCGCCGAGGTAGGCGGACACGCCGTGCCGGCGGGCCGCCGCCGTGATGGACGCCAGGAACCCGGGGTCGCCGACGCCGTGCACCGACGGTGCGAAACGGACGCTCGCCACCCGGACGCCCTTGTCCACGTACTCGAGGGCGAGGTTCTCCCCGCCGCCGCGCATCGAGTCCGGGCCGACGGCCGGGGACACGTCGGTTTCGACCGCGGGCCGCCCCCGGGTCACGCCCGCGAGCGCGCCGGCGAGCACGAACGGCCGGTCGGTGCCGGCGAGCGCGCCCGCCAGCGTCTCGATCGCGGCCCGCTCGGTCCGGTTGTTCTCCGCGGGGTTCGCCCAATCGTGCTTGTTGCCGAGGTGGACGACGGCCTGGGCGTCGAGCGCGCCGTCGCGGAGGCCGTCGAGGTCGTCGAGGTCGCCGCGCCGGATCCGCGCGCCCGCCTTGGCGAGCTTGAGAGCCGCGGCGTCCGAGCGGGCGAGGCCGGTGACCTCGTGCCCGGCGCCGAGCAGTTCGCCGACGACGGCCGTGCCGATCCACCCCGTCGCTCCGGTGACGAACACGTGCATGGTGCTGCTCCTTCTTCGGGATACTCGGTACGAGTTCGAAGCTAGGAGCCGCGGAGCTGTTCGCGCCACGCAACTTGGGCAACCGGTGATTGCGTCAAGCGCAAGTCATCGTGTCAGACGCCGGTTTCGACGTGGTCGAGGACGCCGAGTGCGTCCGGGACCAGGACGGCGGCGGAGTGGTAGGCGCTGACCAGGTAGGAGGTCACGGCGCGGTCGTTGATGTGCATGAACCGGACGTTGAGGCCGGGTTGGTATTGGTCGGGCAGGGTTTGGGGGCGTAGGCCGATGACTCCGGCGTCGTCTTCGCCGGTGCGCAGGGCGAGGATGGAGGTGGTGCCGGTGTCGGTGATGGGGATTTTGTCGC